>JAKPUV010000253.1 GCA_029554925.1 Candidatus Hydrogenedentota bacterium
AGGGTCCACGGCTTGGTGGACGCCACGGGCTCCCAGGCGGACCAAGTGTACCCGTTGCTGCTGAAGCGCATTCGGGACACGCCGGAACCGTGGTCCACCCAGAACAGGTGCAGGACGACGTCCAGCGTGTCCGTGGTGGGCGCCCCGTTGTTGATGACGATGGCGCCGGCGGGCGGCGTCTGGTCCAGCAGGATGGTGTCGGTGTACACGGCGGAGACATTGCCCGCCTTGTCGCGGAACTGCGCCCGCACGGTCTTCACGCCGTCGCCGGGGGCCAGGGTCCACACCTTCTGCGCCGCCGGCTTCTCCCAGGCGCTCCACGTGGACCCGTTGTTGCTGAACCGCACGCCGCTGACCCCGGCCCCGTCGCCGTCATCCGATGTCAGGTCCAGCAGGACATTCGGGTTGTTTGTGCGCGCCGCGCCGCCCTCCACCGAGACGGAGCCCGTGGGGGGAGTGCTCTCCTGCACGACGAACTGGTCGACCCAGCCGCAGTTCGACCCGGCGCCGGGATCCCCCGGGCCGCGGTAGAAGAACCAGGCAATCTGGTGCGTCCCCGGCCCCAAAGGCACTATTGCCTGAACCCAGTCTGTCTCCCCGGTCAGAGTACCGAAGCGGGTGGCATCAACCTCGTAGAAGAACTGTCCCCACCCGTCACTGCACGAGGCCTTCCACCAGAAGGTGACGGTGCACGGGCCCGTGACGAATGTCGTCATGTTCGACATCTGGTCGGCGGCCACCGGCCCGCTTTGCAGGGCGTTGTGGCCGTCATGACTCACCGCCTCCTGGACAAACCAGGGCGAGACGGCCGGGGGAAAAGCGGGGGTTAACCAGGGCCGGTTGCACGCGCCCACGCCCTCGCACAGGGCGTAGGGGCTGTAGGTGCCGGTGACGGTGATGGTGGCCATGTTGGGCACGCCAACGGACTGGGCGGGCGGGGTGCGCCATCCGGGAACCGACTTGAAGGACACGGTGTGTGTTGTTGAGGAAACCTCCACCGTGGCGCCGGAATCCTGCCAGGCGCCGCCGTCCACCCGCCACTGGGCGCCGGCCGCGGCCGCCTCCGGGGGCTGTATGACCGTCTGCACATAGCCAAAGGCGACGGCGTGCGCCGCGCCGCAGGCGGCCACGCACCCGAGACCCGCCAGCGCCAGGACACACAGGCGGACAGCATTGCTTCTGGACATTTCCGACCTCCGTTTTCCGGACCGCGCCGAAGCGCGCATCCCTTGACCGGCCCCG
>JAKPUV010000263.1 GCA_029554925.1 Candidatus Hydrogenedentota bacterium
AACAAAGGAGGCGTCATGAAGAGAAGGTCTTTTCTCCGGGCGGGGGGCGCGGGGGCGCTGTCCCTGCTGCTGGGCCGCGCGCCCGTGCGGGCGGCGCAGGACCGCCCGAACATCGTGTGGATCCTCGCCGAGGACATGTCGTGCCATTTCGGCTACCAGGGGGAGAGGACCATCGCCACCCCGAACGTGGACCGGCTGGCCCGCGAGGGCACGGTCTTCGAAGCGGCTCACGTCACCTGTCCCGTGTGCTCGCCGAGCCGGTCGGCGCTGATCACGGGCATGTACCAGACCACCATCGGCGCGCACAACCACCGCAGCTTCCGGGGAAAGCTCAAGAACGACCTGGCCGCGCCTGTTCGGCCCGTGCCGGAACTGTTCCGCGAGGCGGGCTATTACGTCTGCAACGGCGCCAACCCGACGGCGGACGCGCTCGGAAAGACGGACTACAACTTCACCTATTCCGGCGCGCTGTACGATGGGAAGGACTACACGGGCCGCGCGCCGGGCCAGCCTTTCTTCATGCAGTTCCAGCTCCACGGCGGCAAGAAGCGGAACGCGAAGGTTCCCAACCCGGTGTCGCCGGACGCGGTGACGCTGCCGCCGTACTACCCCGACGACCCGGTGATGCGGCAGGACTGGGCGGAGTATTTGAACTCCGTGCTGGATGTGGACCGGGAGGTGGGCGAGATCATGGCACGCCTGCGCGCCGACGGCCTGGCGGAAAACACGGTGGTCTTCTTCCTCACGGACCACGGCATCAGCCACGCCCGGGGCAAGCAGTTCCTGTATGAGGAGGGAACGCGGGTCCCGTTCATTGTGTGGGCGCCCGGCCGCGTGCCCGCCGGGGAGACGCGGAAGGACTTCATCGCGCACATAGACATGGCGGCCACGTCCCTCCACTTCGCGGGCATTCCCGTTCCGGACTATATGGAGGCGCGTCCGCTGTTTGGGGACGCTGCCCGCCCGCGCGACTTTGTGGTTTCGGCCCGCGACCGCTGCGACGAGACCGTCGAGCGGCTCCGCAGCGTGCGGAAGGGAACCTTCACCTACATCCGCAATTTCTATCCCGAGCGTCCGCACCTCCAGCCGAACGCCTACAAGGACAAAAAGCCGATTCTTGTCCGCCTGCGGGAGCTGCACGCGGAGGGGAAACTGGCGGGACACCCGGCGGAGGGGATGTTCGCAGCGCCGCGTCCGAAGGAGGAACTCTACGACCGCGCAACGGACCCGTGGGAGCTGAACAACCTCGCGGACGACCCCGCCCACGCTTCGACGCTGGCGGAGCTGCGTGGGATTCTGGATCAATGGATACGAGAGACAGGCGACAAGGGCCAGATCCCGGAAACGGAGGCGGCCTACGACGCTGACATGGCGGTCTACCTCGCAAGCCAGAAGCGGAACCCGGACTATGTCCACATCCTCGAAAAGAACATCGCCCAAATGAAGGCCTGGGCCGCCGACGGGAAGTGAGAGAAGCAACCACCGATGAACAGTGATGAACACCGATAGGGAAGCGAGGGCAAAACAAAGAAAGGCATCACGCGGCTGGGCAATGTTTCTTTTGCTCTTCCATCAGTGTTCATCGGTGTTCATCGGTGGTTCCAAAACTCTTATAGGACACACGCAACCACAGCAGGCCATGAAGAAAACATGAGAACAAAAATCCACGCGATCCTCGGGGGTGTTTGTGCGCCACTACTGCTCGCCACCCCGGCCTTGGGCGAAGAGGTGCATTGGCCCCTGCAGGACAGCATATGGAACAGTTCCGGGGCGGTTCCGCGCCTGTTGAACCACGGAGTGGTCTTCGACGTTCCGGCGCCGGACGGCAGCCGCGCGGCGCGGTTTGACGGGGTGTCCGCGTTCTTGGAGCGTCGGGAGAACTGGGCGCCCGCCTTCTTCGTGGGGGATTTCACGGTGTCCGTGGAGGTCTTTGTGGAGGAGCCGCTGGACGACGCGCCGGGGGACATTCTGGGGTGTTTCGATCCTTACACCCGGCGCGGGGTGAACTTCGGCATCGCCTCGTATTCCGGCGTGGCGAACTCCCAGCCGAACCACCGCAATGCGTATTTCGGCGTGTACAACGGAAAGCTGGAGACGGACTGGACCGACTGCGGGCGGCCGGGGCAGGCTGTGTTTATCTTCGGATTCGCGGTGCATGACGGGGCGCTGTACGCGGCGACCTGCGAGGCCCACGAGGGCGGGGCCGGGCATGTGTGGCGCTACGCGGGCGGCGACCGCTGGGAGGACTGCGGCAGCCCCGACGGCAGCAACGCCGTCGCCGCGCTGGCGGTCCACGACGGCGCGCTCTACGCGGGCACGTCGCGGTATGATACCACCGGCTCCGCCATGGCGGCGTCGCCGAACACCACGCCGGGCGGCAAGGTCTACCGGTACGACGGCGGCACGGCGTGGACCTTCTGCGGCGAACTGTCCAACCCGGAAACGGGCACGGCGGCCACGCTGGGCGGGCTGGCGGTGTTCCAGGGCGCGCTCCACGCGACCACGCTGAAGCAGGACGGCTTCGGCCTCTACCGGTACGCCGGCGGCGAGACCTGGGCCTACTGCGGAAACCCGGGGCG
This sequence comes from Candidatus Hydrogenedentota bacterium, assembly GCA_029554925.1. Classification (GTDB taxonomy): domain Bacteria; phylum Hydrogenedentota; class Hydrogenedentia; order Hydrogenedentales; family CAITNO01; genus JAAYBR01. The sequence goes on from JAKPUV010000263.1 coordinate 2,580, forward strand.
GCGCGTGCTGAACCCCTGCGTGTTTAACGGCGCGCTGCACATGGTGTCCTACGACGCGCCCGGCGGCCCCTTCCGCTACGACGGCAAGGGGTTCTCCTACATCGGCGCAACGATCACCCCGCCCATTCAGCAGGACTACAGCTTCGCCGTGTACGGCGGCGAGCTGCACCTGTCCACGTGGCCGGAGGCCCATGTCTACCGCCTGGACCGGAGCGGTGTCTGGCGGCTGCGCGGCCGGCCCGGGGACGAGCTGGAAACGATGGGGATGATGGCCTACAACGGGAAGCTCTACACGGGCACCCTGCCCTCCGCCCGTGTCTACCGCCTCGACGGCGCGGACCGGTGGACCCCTGTGGGCCGGGTGCTCGACGCCTCGGACAACAAGTACCGCCGCGCGTGGTCCATGGCCCTCTTTCAGGGGCGGCTCTTCTGCGGCACCCTGCCCTCGGGCCGGGTCTTCAGCCTGGAGGCGGGCCGCTGCGTGACCGACGACCACGCCCTCCCCACGGGATGGCGGCGCCTCGACGCCGTCCGCCGGGGCGGACGCCTGTTCCTCTATGTGGACGGAAAACAGGCCGCTGAAAGCGCGCCCTTCGACCCCGCCGACTACGACCTTGGCGTCAGCGATCCCTTCGGCGATATCCCCCTCCGCATCGGCTTCGGCGCGTCGGACTACTTCCACGGCTGGATGCGGAACCTCCGCATCTCCCCCCGCGCGCTGTCCGCGGAAGAACTGGCCGCCGTGAAATGAGCGACTCCCCCGCGAGAATGTCCTACGCCGAGCCGGGGAACCGCGTCGGCGCGAAACTGGCGGACATGGCGGCCTACACCGGCCTGCGCGCCCTGATCCATGCCACCCTGGTCTACGGGGCGGGCCTTGCCGTCAAGGACCCGAAATTCATGCCCCTGCTGCTCGCGGGCGGGTGGGCGGCCCACCACGCCTACGACACCGTCTTCACCGCGTGGCTCGGCGGTACGCCCGGTAAGCTGCTCCTGGGCATGCGCGTGACGCGGCCCGACGGCGGCCCCGTCGGCTGGCGCCGCGCCCTGTGCCGCAGCCTCGCCGAATGGCT
>JAKPUV010000264.1 GCA_029554925.1 Candidatus Hydrogenedentota bacterium
TCGGCGTGGTACTCCTGAAGGGAGCGGATTTCGTGCTTCCCCTCGCGGCGCGCGGCGATGCCGCGGGCGGCGGCGAGGGCCGCGGCGGCCGTGGTGATGTAGGGGATCTTGTTGCGGATGGCGGCCTTGCGGATGTAGGAATCGTCGGAGGCGCCGTAGCGGCCGTTGGGCGTGTTGATGACGAGCTGGACCTCGCCGTTGCTCAGGGCGTCCACCAGGTTGGGCCGCTCCTCGTGGAGCTTGCTGGCAAGGTCGGCCTCGACGCCGTTCTCGGCGAGGAAGGCGCGGGTGCCCTTGGTGGCGAGAAGGTGGAAGCCCTGCGCCTTGAGGATGCGGGCGGCCTCCAGCACCACGGCCTTGTCCGAGTCGTTCACGGTGATGAGGGCGGCGCCCTCCAGGGGCAGGCGGGACTGCGTGGCCTCCTGGGCCTTGAAGAAGGCCATGCCGAAGGACTCGGCCAGGCCGAGCACCTCGCCGGTGGAGCGCATCTCGGGGCCGAGGACGGGGTCCACCTCAGGGAACATGTTGAAGGGGAAGACGGACTCCTTCACGCCGAAATGGGGGACCACGGCGTTCTTGAGGTTCAGGTCGGCGAGTTTCGCGCCGAGCATGATCTTGGCGGCGATCTTCGCCATGGGGATGTTGCAGATTTTGGAGACGAGGGGCACGGTGCGCGAGGCGCGCGGGTTGGCCTCCAGGATGTACACGGTGTCGGCGTGGATGGCGTACTGGATGTTCATCAGGCCGACGACGCCCAGCTCGACGGCGATGCGGCGCGTGTACTCGCAGATGGTGTCCAGATGGAGCTGCGGGATGCTGACCGGCGGGATGACGCAGGCCGAGTCGCCCGAGTGGATACCCGCCTGCTCGATGTGCTCCATGACGGCGGGCACGAAGGCATCCGTGCCGTCGCAGATGGCGTCGGCCTCGCACTCCGTGGCGTTTTCCAGGAACTTGTCAATGAGGATGGGGCGCTCGGGGGTGACGCCGACCGCCGCCGCCATGTACTGCCGCATCATGTCGTCGTCGTGGACCACCTCCATGCCGCGCCCGCCGAGGACGTAGGACGGCCGCACCATGAGCGGGTAGCCGATGTCGCCCGCGATGGCCAGGGCCTCGTCCACGCTGACGGCCATGCCGGACTTGGGCTGCGGGATGCCGAGGCGCTCCATGACCATGCGGAAGCGGTCGCGGTCCTCGGCGAGGTCAATGGTGTCCCAGGTGGTGCCGAGGATGCGGACGCCCGCCTCGGCCAGCTCGCGCGCGATGTTCAGCGGGGTCTGGCCGCCGAACTGCACGATGACGCCCTCGGGCTTCTCCTTTTCGTAGATGCTCAGGACGTCCTCGACCGTGAGGGGCTCGAAGTAGAGCTTGTTCGACGTGTCGTAGTCCGTGGAGACCGTCTCGGGGTTGCAGTTGACCATGATGGACTCGATGCCCAGCTCGCGCAGGGCGAAGGCCGCGTGCACGCAGCAGTAGTCGAACTCGATGCCCTGGCCGATGCGGTTGGGCCCGCCGCCGAGGACCATCACCTTGCGCGCGTCCGTCGCGGTGGTCGCGTCGGGGCGGTTGTAGGTGGAATAGTAGTAGGCCGCGTTGTCCACGCCGCTCACGGGCACGGCGTCCCAGCCCTCGACCACGCCGAGGGCGATGCGCTTGCGGCGGATGTCGGCCTCGGGCACGGCGAGGATCTTCGCGAGATACTTGTCGGCGAAGCCGTCCTTCTTGGCCTGGACCAGCAGGTCGTCCGGCGGCACGCTCCCCTTGTGGGCGAGCATCCTCTCCTCCAGCTCGACCAGCTCCCGCATCTGCTCGATGAACCACGCCTTGATGTGCGTGCGGGCGTGGAGTTCCTCGGTGGTCGCGCCCTTGCGCAGGGCCTCATACATGATGAACTGGCGTTCGCTGGTGGCCGTGCTGACCAGGCGCAGGAGCTGCTCCAGCGGCTTGTCGTTGAAGTCCTTGGCGAAGCCGAGGCCGTGGCGGCCCGTCTCCATGGAGCGGATCGCCTTCTGGAACCCCTCCTTGTAGGTCTTGCCGATGCTCATGGCCTCGCCGACGGCGCGCATCTGCGTGCCCAGCTTGTCCTCGACGCCCTTGAACTTCTCAAAGGCCCACCGGCAGAACTTCACCACCACGTAGTCGCCCCAGGGCGTGTACTTCTCCAGCGTGCCGTCGCGCCAGTAGGGGATCTCGTCCAGTGTGAGGCCGCCCGCCAGCAGCGACGACACCATGGCGATGGGGAAGCCCGTGGCCTTGGACGCGAGGGCCGACGACCGCGAGGTGCGCGGGTTGATCTCGATGACCACGACGCGGTCCGTCTTCGGGTCGTGGGCGAACTGCACGTTCGTGCCGCCGATGACCTGGATGGCGTCCACGATGGCGTAGGAGTACTTCTGGAGGCGGTCCTGGAGCTCCGGGGCGATGGTCAGCATGGGCGCCACGCAGTAGGAGTCGCCCGTGTGCACGCCCATGGCGTCCACGTTCTCGATGAAGCACACCGTGATCATCTGGCCCTTGGCGTCGCGCACCACCTCCAGCTCCAGCTCCTCCCAGCCCAGCACCGACTCCTCCACCAGGATCTGGCCGACCAGGCTCGCCGTCAGCCCGCGCGCCGCGATGGTCCGCAGCTCCTCCAGGTTGTAGACCAGCCCGCCGCCTGTGCCGCCCATCGTGTAGGCCGGCCGGATCACGACCGGGTAGCCCAGCCCCTCGGCGATCTTCTCGGCCTCGGCCACGCTGTAGGCCAGTTCGCTCTTCGGCATCTCGATGCCGAGGCGGTCCATGGCGTTCTTGAACTCCTGCCGGTCCTCGCCCCGCTCGATGGCGTCCACCTGCACCCCGATCACCTTCACCCCGTATTTGTCCAGCACCCCCGCCTTGTGCAGCTCCGACGACAGGTTCAGGCCCGTCTGGCCGCCCAGGTTTGGCAGCAGCGCGTCCGGGCGCTCCTTCGCGATGATCTCCGTCATGCGCTCCACGTTCAGCGGCTCGATGTACGTCACGTCCGCCATTTCCGGGTCCGTCATGATCGTGGCGGGGTTCGAGTTCACCAGCACGATCCGGTAGCC
>JAKPUV010000294.1 GCA_029554925.1 Candidatus Hydrogenedentota bacterium
CCTTTCAGAAACCATGCCGCGCGCGGCGGCGCATGCTCTTTGGCGTCCCTCTTCCGCGCGCCCGCCGCAAAAACAGACTTCGGGCGCAAGGGACGCACATTTTAGCACACAAAACCGCTGTCGTGCAAACACTTGCGCCCCGGAAAAGGGCGTGGAAAGACACGGACGGGCACCGGACGGCGTTGCCTCCCGTCCACACCGTCCACGGTGTCCACCCCGTCCGCGCCCCGGACCTCCGCCCCGCGCCTCATGGCCGCCCCAAAACTTGAAAACCCCGGCGGTTTTCCCTAGTCTACTTTTGACAACACACCGGAGGTCCTCCCATGTCCGCAGAGATGGAAAAACTGTACCAGGAACGCCTGAACCGCTATGTGACGGCCTTGCGGAACGGCAAACCGGACCGGGTGCCGATCCGGCCCTTTGTGGCGGAGTTCACGGCGAAACACTGCGGCATGACCTGCCAGGAGGTCACGCACGACTACGAGAACGCGTTTCTGGCGGCGCGCCGCTGCGCGGAGGAGTATGACTGGGACGCCGTGGTGGGGAACATGGTGTATGTCTGGACGGGGCTCACGCAGACCATCGGCCTGCGGTATTACGGCATCCCCGGGCTGGACGTGGCCCCGGACACGGGTTTCCAGTACAAGGAGCCGCCGGAGGACCAGTCCTTCATGCGGGCGGACGAGTATGACCAGCTCATCGCGGACCCCACGGGCTTCCTGTTCAACGTGTGGCTGCCGCGCGTGTCCACCGAAGTGGCGCCCCCCGGCAGCCCGAACACGTTCCGGAACAACCTGTCCTTCCTCAAGGGCGGCATGGCGATGCTGAACTACTTCAACGCCTTCGGGCCCCAGGGCGAGAAACTGCGCACCGAATGCGGCACCGCCTCCGCCATCTCGGGCATTTTCAAGGCGCCGCTGGACATCATTGCCGACAAGCTGCGCGGGTATCTGGGCCTGACGATGGACCTGCTGGAGCAGCCGGACAAGGTCATGGCAGCCTGCCGCGCCCTGATGCCGCACCTGCTGCATGTGGGCCTGTCGGGCGCGGACCCCGACAAGAACGTGCCCATCGGGTTTTGGATGCACCGGGGCTGCACGCCCTTTGTGACCATGGACCAGTACAACACCTTCTTCTGGCCGACCCTGAAACCGATCATCGAGGAGTTCTGGGCGCGGGGGCACCAGACGCTGTTCTACGCCGAGGGCGACTGGACGGCGCATCTGGAGAGCTTCGCGGAGCTTCCGGAGCAGTCCATCGTTTTCCACCTCGACCGCACGAACCCGCAGGCGGCCGCGAAAACGCTGGGGGACAAGTTCTGCCTCACCGGCGGCATTCCCAACTACCTGCTGGCCTACGGCACCCCGGACGAGGTCACCGCGAAATGCCGCGAGCTCATTGACACCTGCGCGCCCGACGGCGGCTATGTCATGGACGCCTCGTGCATCGTGCAGAACGACGCCAAGATTGAGAACGTGCGGGCCATGACGGACTTCACCCGGGAGTACGGCGTCTACGGAGCGGCACCGGCGGTTCCGGAGTTGAAGCCCGTTCCGGCGTCCCGGCCGGACGAGGTCCCGCAGGGGGACGTTCCTCCGTTTGTGTGCTTCCCCTGGGCCAAAAAGCGCGCCGAGATTCCCGTCGTCACGGGCGACGAGGCCCTTGCCCAGCGTGTATGGGAGAACATAGACGCCCTCGCCTACGTCTACATCTGGCACTGCGTGCTGTCGTTCTGAGAAGACCGCGCCGCCTCAGTAGTCGTGCTTCCAGAAGAGGCCCACGCCGCCGCGCTCGCGCGTGCCCACGTCGCCCTTGACGGAGATGTTCGGCGTGACGCCCACCTCGGCGGAGACCTTCCCGCTGTCGGCGGCGGTGCCCTGCTCCACCTCGACATAGATCCGCTCGTTGAGGTATTTGCCGACGCCCACGACCGCCTCGTCCGCCTTCTCACCCGTGCGGATGTCAAACATGTCCACGCCGGGCAGGCGCATGAACCCCGTCATCAGCTCCACCACGCTGGTCTTGCCGCTGAAGAGCCGGGCGACGCGTCCCAGTTGAACCGCCTGCACCGGCGATATTTTGGCAAGGTCCCGCCGGAAGAGGAGCTGGGACAGAATCTCATCCTGCGGCATGGCCGGGTTGGAAGTGAGGGCCAACTGCGCGTCGGAAAGCGGGCCCGCGATCGCGAGTTCCACCCCGGTTTCCGCCGCCTGGGCGGTTCCCCGAACGCCGAGATAGGGGTTTCTCACGGGGCCATTCCAGGACACCGTGCTGTTTTCCAGGGAAAACCGCGTGGACAGGAGGCCGGCATGGCCGCGCACGGCGGTCATCTGGCCGTTGAGGACCGGTTCCCCCGCGGTTCCACCCAATCTCAGTCCCCCCCGCCATTCCGAGTCCAGCACGGGCCCGCGCACAAAGCAGCGCCCGGGGAATTCGAGTTCCACATTCAACGCCACGGGGAGGGCGACCCGTGCTGCGGGCGCCTCCGGCCGGGGAGCCTCCGGAGCGGCGCCCGCCTCCCTAAAGGCAACGACTTTCACTTGTCCTGCGGAACGTTCGGGCATGGTCACGTCCACCTGGGGAACCACCAGCTTCCCCGAGACCGCTGGGTGGGTTACAGGGCCAGTGATCCTGAGACCGCCGTTCGCGGTGGCCTGTGCGATGTCCGTCCGAGCCATCAGCGCGCCGTCCAGAGCCACGGCGATTTCCATTGCGGTGCCTTCCGTGAAGGAAACGGCCGCGTGGCCGTCCGCCGTCACAGTCCCCTCTCCGGCGCGCGCCTTGAACCCGGAGAACGTGACTTTGTTCGCCTCCGAACTGATGCGTCCCGAAATGCCCTCCAGCAGGGTCCCGGTTTTGAGGTTTTCATATCTGGCGTTCTTCACCGCCCCGTCCACGGTCAGCAGGGGCGCGCCCCAGGTTCCGCGCACCTTGAACGTGCCGGAGGCACGGCCCGACGCCGCATGGTCCAATAGCGCCAAAGCGCCTGCGAGGGCCTCGAGATCAGCCTCGGCGCTCCCCTCGAAATCCACCGCGGCGGCCGCGTCCGGCGCCAGGGTGAGGGGGTTCATTCCGACCCATGCGCCGACATGGCCCTTCCCTTCCACCCGCCCGGCGGCCCCCGCCCTCACGCTCAGGGCGAGGTCCGTGCCCTCGTCCCCGCTGTTCAGCGTCAGTTCCGCGCCCATCGGCGGACTGTCGGCGGCACCGCCCGAGAGGACCGCTCCCGAGGCCAAGCATTTCAACGCCACCCGCGTTTTCTGCCACCCCCCCCAGAGCGAAAGGTGTCCGGAAGAGTCGCCTCCGGAGAAGGGAAGCCCGGCCACACGGGCGGCCGACAGCGGAACCCCGTTCCATTCAATCTCCGCGACCGGCCCCGGCGGCGCGGCGAAAAACGACACCTCCACGCCGCCTTTCTCACCGATGCTGAACTTTCCCTCCATGCGGGTTTCCGGCGCCCGGCGGCTGACCGTGAAGGGCTGAACGGCGGCCACCTGGATATCCCCGACGCGCGCCTCCAACCGGTTCATTTGAACCTTCTGGTCCAGCACGGAAAGACGCCCTTCGGCGGAAAGCTTCAGCGTGGCACCGTCCGAAGGGAGGGAACCGGAGGCATCGAAGGAAACCGCGGCCTCCTCCACCGCCCCCCGCACCTCCGCCGCGAAGGAGTCCAGAAGAAGGGCCTTGTGCTCCACCCCCTGCGCTTGCAGGGTTGCCCGCACGGGCGCGGCACCGTCCTTTGTGTCAAAGGAGACGTCCCCCTCGGCGCGCTTTACGGCGAACCACGGGGTGGTCACCGCGTCCAGGGAGAAAGCAGCCTGCGTCTTTAGCCCGTCCCCCTTCCGGGTCAGTTCCCCCTTGATCTGCCCACCGCCGCGGAGTTCGGCGCCCAGCATGCGCCCGAAGGGCGAAAGGTCGGACAGGGCCGCCTCCCCCCGGCCGGAGAGTGTCCCCGTCCTCCGGTCGTAGGAAAGGCTCCCGGACGCGCTATTGGTACCGCTTACCATCGAGGCCTTTTCCAGGGAAAGGCGGTCCGCGTCCATGGACAGCCTGCCCTTGAGCGAAAGGTCTGGAAAGCCCTCCCCCGGTGTGACGGACGCGCGCACCGGTCCGGACACACGGTCCGGCAACCCCTTCAGGTCGAAGTCCCCCCGCAGGGAGGGCAACGACACCCCCCTCATCCCGAAATCCGACAGGGTCATGTTTCCTTTAGCCGCAAAGTCGGAGGCCTTGCCGGAAAGGGTGGCGGTGAGTTCGCCTTTTCCCTCCATGCGGCTACCGGTCATGCCTGAAAGCAGTGAAAGATCCTGGAGTTCCACCGTTCCGTTCCCCAGGAAGTTTCCATCAGACAGGGAGTACCGCCCTTCCCCGGAGACCTTGCCCGCAGGGGCATCCAACGTCCCGTCGGAGAAGGACAGCTCTTTTCGGTCGGCGCGCCAGGTGGCCGCGCAGGCAATCTTCTGACCTTCGATGGAACGCAGGGCCTCGGGAAGGCTGGAAAGCGTCTCCGAAGTGGCGGACAGGACGCCCTCCGCCTCGACGTTCTTGTAGTTTCCAGTTGCGGACAGCCTCGCTTCGACTTCCCCCGAGACCGGAAGTCCACTGGGGAATGCTGCGAGGTTCCCCGCATGGATCCTGGTGTCGCAGGAAAAACCTCCGTCAAGGGAGAGACTGCCCGTGCCCTCCCCCCAGACCTCCCTATCCGGCAGGTCAAGACGCAGCGCGGCGGCCTCCAGCCCTTTTTCGGGGGAGAATGTCCCGCGCGCCCCGAGGCGTGCGGAATGCAGCGCGTGCTCTCCAACACGCACCTCCCCGCCGGTCAGAAGAACGTCATATTCCGGGGGTGCGTCCCATTCCCCCCAGCCGCCGGGCTGACGGAGGAAAAACTCCCCGTCCAGCGTCACGGCCGCGGCGGTGTCAGAGCGGACGCCTTCCATTTCCATCCGCCCGGTGATGGACTTCCCGTCCGCATTCAGGCGGATGGACGCCCCCACGGCCAGGGAGTCCACAAGCAGTCCTTTGAAGGATCCGGGCACCCCTGACGTGGCGTACACCGTCCCCTCCAACGAGTGTGCGCCGGGAACAGTCGTGCCCGCAAACACGAGACGCCCGGCGTTTCCCACTGCTTCCAGCCGGTGAATGCGCACCGTGCCCCCCTGCCAGGAAACGGCGTCTGACACCTGAAAAGGCCCTTCCAGGAGAGGGCTCTCCCCCCCCACGCGGAGCCATTCACGGGGAATGTCCACCAGCAGACGCCCGGACACCGCTTTCCTGTCGCCAAGGGCAATCCCCTGTTCAAGATGGAGAAGCGCATGGTTCCCCTGCCGCAGGGACAGTGTGGCAACCGGTTTCCCCGCCGGCCCCCTGAGGGAGAAAGCGCCCTCCACCCCGCGGGTCGCATCGAGGGCGACCCAGGAGGAGAAGGCCTCCGGCAGTCCGTCCGGCGCGGACAGGGTGCCGGAGAAGTCCATCGTCCGGGCGGAAAGGTCATAGTCACCCGCCAGAGAGAGCCGGAGGGTTCCCCCCGCGACCATGGCGTTTCGCAGGGTCCAATGGCCGGCCTGGGTCACGGAGAGCGCCATTTCCAGGTCCTGCCGAGGACCGAACAGGCGGCGAACCGGGGCCATGCGCGGCACATCGGGGGGACGCACGGAAAGCGCACCCGTGATCTCCGTCAGGTCCCCCGACCGGACATCCAGATTTCCCTCCAGAAGGGTTTCTTCCCGGAGCGCGGCGGTCAGGGTGCCCTTCCAGTCCGCCCGACCTCCGCCCCCCTGGAGCTTCGCCGAAAACGGGCCGGGGAGCGCGAAGAACGCGGGCACGATCCCCTCGTCCTCCACCGAAAGGGCAAGTTGGGGCGTCCCCTCCGGATGGGACAGCGAGAGCAGCACCTCGGAGGCCGGGCCATCGGCCCGCCGGGCCGACAGTTCCATGTCCGGGACCTGCCCCCAACCCCTCCAGTCCAAGCGTCCGCCGGCGCCATACACCGCCTGCTGGCCAAAAACGGCCCCGTCCAGGGTGATCTTGTCAACGCCAACATCCCGCACACCGGGCCACCAGCGCACCAGCGGGATCACGGGCACGCGGAGGCGGCGGGGCTTGACGGGCCGCCTTTCCAGCCGCACTTCTTCGGCATGGAGGCTCGTGAGACAGAAGCGTCCGCGGAGCAGGGACGGCACATCGCCGCGCGCCGAGAGGTTCACGATCTCGAGCCAGTCCCCCCGGACATCGCGCACAACGACCTTTTCGACCGACAGTGTGAACGGGACAATTCCGCGCACCCCGCTGGCCTCAAAGGTGAAAGGGGTGCGCGCGGCGACCTGTCGCGTGATCAGGGAGAGGGCCAGGCGCTTCCCTGGAGGCGTTTGCACGGCGATGAAGAGCAGGAGGGGCGACAGAATTGCAGCCACCGCAAAGACGGCCATTCTTCGCCGAAAACGCGACCGGGGAGGGCTGTCAAGCGGGGCCGTCATGGCCTAAAACGCCTGTCCGACACTGACATAGACCTGCACGGGGTCATCGGTTCCGGAACGCGGGTTCAGGGGCGTGGCGACATCCAGACGGACAGGCCCGATGGGCGTGTAGTAGCGCAGCCCCATGCCCGCGCCCCAGCGGATGTCCTCGCTGAAATCGGGAAAGGTCGAGCGGAAGGCCGCGCCGCCGTCCAGGAAGGCGGCCAAGCCCAGGCGTTCGGTGAGCCGTTTGCGTATCTCCACGGATCCCTCCGCCAGCGACCGGCCGCCGGTGACCTCCCCGCCTTCCTCGGGGCCGATCTTTTCAAACCCATACCCGCGCACGGACCCGCCGCCGCCCGCGTAGAAGCGCGTGTCGGCGGGGATGTCCTCCAGCACGTCCCCCGTGAGGGAGCCCAGGCGGGCGCGCACGGCAAAGACCCAGTTGTTCTCCGCGTCCAGTGCCTTGTACCAGGAGCCCCCGATTTCCTGGCGGGTGAAGAAAACGTCCGCATCCCCCACGTCCACAAAGGGCTCCTCCAGCGCGGTGACCATGAATCCGGAGGCCGGGTCTAGCCGGTCGTCCCGTTTGTCCAGCGACAGCCGCCACGGGGAGGAAAGGAGAAGGAAGTCCTCCTCCCGCCGGCGCTGCTCCACCGACGCAAAGCGGAGCTTAAGTCCGCCGCTCGCCCGCAGCGCGTCCGTGATCCGGCGCTCCACCGTGGCGGAAAGGGAAAGGCTGCGGCTCTCGTAAGGGTCGGGATCCAGAAGGGAGCCCTTGAAGGCCAGGGAGAGGCTCTGGTCGTCCCGCAGGAAGAAGGGGTTGTCGTAGGCGACCTCCACTCCCGGCTCCAGTTCCGACAATTCGCCGGACACCCGCAACCGCCGTCCGAGACCCGAAAGGTTTCGGTGTTCCCAGAAGGCCCGGGCGCCGGGCCCGTCGTCGCTGCGGTAATCCAGGCCGAATCCCACGGAGCGGTGTTTCCGCTCCGCCAGGGTCAGCCGCATGGCCGCCGTCGCGGGACCGTCTGTGCCCGGTTCCGGCGTGATCTCAATGAGGGCGAAGAGGCCGCTCTCCTGAAGCCGTTTTCGGGCCTTTTCCAGCACGGAGCGGCGGCACAGGTCCCCTTCCCGCCAGGGAAGCATCCTTCGGACCGTTTCCTCGGAGACGTCCGCGAGGCCCTCGATTACCGTGGGACCGAAGACCGCCTGCGGCCCCGGGCGCACGGTGTAGGTGACGGACACGGTGCGGTTGGCGTGGTCCACCACCACATCGCGCGGCAGCAGCTCGCAAAAGGGATGGCCCGCCTCCAGATAATGCCGGTGGAACTGCTGTTCCGCGTCCAGAATGGCGCGCGAGAGCGCCGGCTTCCCGGGAGCCAGCGCCTTGGAGACTTCCGGTCCCGGCTCCTCCTGCCGGACCGATCCGGAATCCCCCTCCACCCGGCAGACCACTTCTGAAACGGTGTATTGGGGCCCGGTGACAAGGGAGAAGAGAACGGCGCGCGCCCCTTCCTCCCCGGTGACGGCTGAGGAGACCCGGGCATCGAAATAGCCGAAGGCGTGAAGATGGTCGGTGAACAGCCCCACATCCCGCTCCGCGCGGCGTTGGAGCAGATTGTCAGAGGGGGGCTCCCGGTCCCGCAGCTTCACACTGTCTGAGAGGTCGCGCAATTCCCAGATCATGTCGCGGGAGGCGTCGCCCTCGAAATGCACAGAATAGGATTCCGGGGCGGAATGGCCTGCAGCGCACAACAGCAGCGCAAGAATCAAAAGGGTCCCTTCTGTACGAAGGGCGTTTCGCCGGGCCAACAGGGTTGTCCCGGCTGATCTTGCATGCCTGCGTGTCATGGGGTCCATTATACACGATGTTGTGGTGTTCCAAGAAACACACCACGATATTTTGTCCATCCCGGAGCGCTCCGGAGTCGGTCAGTCTCCGCCGGCCATGCCCCTAACCTTGAACCGGTAGGCCATGACAATCATGTCGTGGGTGTTTCCCTCCGGATCAATGAGCCAGTCTGCGAGCATGGCCTCCGCGTGGAAGCCCATGTGCCGCAGCACTTCCTGAATTTCCGGCTGAAGGCGGGGAATGTTCACAAACACAATCTGCAGGCCCCCGCTCCGGGCAAGCCCCAGCACCATTGATGCAAGCAGACGGCCCAGCCCGCGCATGCGGTACTGGCCCAGGAGAAACATGCGCATCTCGCCGATGTGGCGCGTCCAGAGGAGTTTGTTCTGGTGCAGGCTGGCAAAGCCCACGATTTCCCCGGCGGCGTTCCACACCAGCACGGAGCGGGTGCGGCCCGCGCCAACATTTTCCGCCCAGTCCTCAATGCACTCGGAATTGGTGAGGTCCATGCGCATGAAGACCCGGTCGGCGCCTTCCAGTCCTGCGCCGAAGCGCGACAGCAGTTCCTTCTCAGTGCCGTCCATCAGGGTGAAGCGGAAGGATTCCTCCTCCACGGTGGCCTCGCAGGGGAACACCACATTTTCGTCGGGCTCTATCTTGGAAATCATGCATTTTTCTCCTGTTTTCACCCAAATTCCTGCCGTCCCTGCTTTTTTGCTAACAGTGGAAGCGGCCCGCTTGTTCCCGCCCGGGCCGCCGCCGGCGGCGGTTGACACCGGGCCCCTTCTGGTATAGACTCAGGCGGTCAGCCCCGGAGCGGCGTTTCCATGCGGTGTCCTGTTCCCATCACGGCGGTGTTGGCCTGCGTCCTTCTCGCGGGGGGAAGCGCCTCCGCTTGCTCCTGCGGGTGGGATGGTCCTTTTCTCCAAGTGGCCCGGGGGAGCCTCCTTGTGGTCCGGGGGACGGTGATTCGGCATCACACCGAAGACGCCCCCTGCATGGATTTTCTGGTGACCGAAGTGCTGCAGGGGGGGCTTCTGGACTCCGGCATGCGGATTGGCATGGGGGACGGCATGCTGTGCCGTCCGCCGCTGGACGCGTTTCCCGTGGGGTCGGAGTGGGTGCTGGCGCTGGACGGGCCGGGGTCCAAACCCGGCAACGGCCACGCCCTCTCCCATTGCGGCGAATACTGGCTCCGCGTGGCGGACGGCAAGGTCTCGGGCAGCATAGACGGCGGCCAGGAAGACCGTCAGGAGATGACCTGGACGGCCTTTCTCAACCGCTTCAAGTATCCCGTGTTCAAGGAGTCGTTCCAGGGGAAGGCGCGCCGGGGGATCGAATACCGGAGGCCTTTCGGGGGACGCTTCGCGCTGGTGCTTTCACCGATGGACAAGGGCTGGACGATCACGGTGCAGGAGGTCGGCCGCGAAGAGAACCTCGCCCGCCTGACCCCTCCCCTGCATTTTGTGCCGAATCCCCGGGAAATCGAGGGGTGGCAGTTTCTGGACGATCCGTCCTCCTGTCCCGACCGGCCCTATCAGGCGGAGATCGGTCCCCGCGATCCCCGTGAGTTCATTTTCTCGCCCGAGGTCGGCAAGTCCATTCAGGGACCCGACAGCCACACTTCGCCGACAACCGAGGAGATCGCAACGGTGCGCAGTTTTGGGCGCGGCCGCCTGTCGGTTGTGAAGCACACCCTTTCAGAGTCCGCGGACGGGTGCCCCGCCCTGGAGGAGATCACGTTCAAGGTGGACCTGGAAGGGGGCTGCGGAAAATGAGTCCAATCAGAACGGCACCGGATATTTCCGAATGGCGGCGGGGTGCTGGAAGGAAACAGCCATGAGGAACGCGCGCGCGGGAGAGAAGGCCGGATGGTCCCTGGGTTGGCTGGGGGCCTTTTTGTGGGTCGGCATTCTGGCCGTTGTTTTCCTTTTCATGGGCCGGTCAGTTGCCGCCCTCACGGGCATGGCGCTGTTTGCCTCCGCCCTCCTCTGCATTCGGCAGTGTGCCCCTTGGCGAAGGCCGAACACCCCCTATTGGAAGCTCATGATGCCCCTGTACCTTTTCGTGGTGCTCTCCGTGGCATGGGCCTGGTTCGCGTTCGATGGACCCTCCGCCGGGGGCGTCGGCTGGGCAACTCCCCTGTGGATGCTCCCCATGCTGACCCCGTTGGGGATTCTGGGCCGCCGCACGTGGAACACCCTGCCCGACGGCGGTGCGCAGGAGCGGTCTGTCAATGAGTAGCGCCCCTGACCCCCCCGGTTCCCACGAGGCGCTGGCGGTCGCGTTTCTGCGCGCGGAACTGGAAAAGCGGTACGCGCCGGAGGCCCTGTCGCGCGCGGAGGACTTTGCCGGTGTGCCCCCGGACACGGTGGAGGCGTTTCGGGCGTTCGTTTTGGGCCGCGTCTACCCGGAGCCGGAAGAGCGCAGCAAACTCAACGAGGCCTTCGAGACGCTCCATCAGTTGCTCCGCTCCCCGGCCCGCCTCCGGTCCCTGCTGTCTGTCGCGCTGTCCGCCTTCTGGCGGTTGGGCAGAAGACTGCCCGCCGCCGCGCAGGCCGGCCGGCTCACGCTGGAAACCTTTGAAAAGGTGCGCCGCGTGGAGGAACTCGTGGCGCGAACTTTCCAGGACGCGGACGTCTCCGCCAGCACCCGCCCGGACGACAAAAAGCTCTTAGCCGTTCTGGCACCGCTCCCGAAAAAGCCCTTCCTGGAGTTGGCCGACGCGCTGACCGCCCTCCTGCGTGCGCTTTCGGATGAGAGTGTCCTTCACGCGGGACTGGAACTCACCCGCACCCTGGAGTCCGCCACCGCGAAGAACCCCGCCAAATGGACGGCGCAGGAGCGCGAAGGCCTCCGCCTCGCCCGCGAGACCCTGGAGGAAGCCACCGCCCTCTTCTCCCTCCTCCCCCCGGACCGCCGCGCCCCCCTCATCCAGGGAATCGCGCGGATTGAAGAGGAATGGGCCAACAGCCTCTCCACCGGGTGACCCTGGAAAAAGTCTTGACATCCTGCTGTATATGGTGTATATAGACAGTCATGAGTCCATCCCCTTCCAAGCGGATTTCACTGCCGCCCATCACCACGGCTGCCGGACAGCCGCCGCTGTATCAGCAGGTCATTGACGGGCTCAAGCAGGCGATCAGCGCGGGAACCCTGCCGCCGGGAAGCCCCCTTCCCTCTTTCCGAGCGCTCGCCGAAGACCTTCTTGTGAGTTTGATCACCGTCAAGCGGGCCTACGAGGACCTGGAACGCGAGGGGATCATCTACCGGAAACAGGGAATAGGCACCTTCGTCTCCGAGGACGGGGTCGAGAAGAGCCGTTCCGCCCAGCGCTCGGAGGTCCAGGAACGCCTGGCCCAGGCGGTGGCGGACGGCACGGCACTGGGAATGACACTGGAAGAATTGAACCGCATTGTCACGGACATCTGGAACCGTCACCATGCAAAGGAGGAGAGGAAATGACCGCCGCCGCTTTGGAGTTTCGGGGAGTGCTGAAGCGTTTCCCCAGGTTCACGCTTGGTCCCTTGGACCTCACCGCCCCCCCGGGGTGCATCTACGGGCTGATCGGCCCCAACGGGGCGGGAAAAAGCACCAGCATTGACCTGGTGATGGGCATGGGCGCGCTGGACGGCGGAACCATCTCCGTGTTCGGGCTCGACCACGAGCGGGACGAGGTTGCCGTGAAGCGCCGCATTGGGTATGTCAGCCCCGAGCTTGACTACTCCCCCTGGCGGACCGTTGGAAGGCTTATCCGTTTCCTCCGCCCCCACTATCCCGCGTGGGACGACGCCTACTGCCTCTCCCTGCTCAAGCGGATGCGCCTCGACACGGAAGAGCGGATCAACACCCTCTCCTTCGGGGGAAAGACCAAACTTGCCGTGGTAATGGCTCTGGCGCACCGTCCCGACATGCTGCTGCTCGACGAGCCGCTGACCGGGCTCGACGCGGTGTCCAAAAGCGACCTCTTTCCGGAACTTCTGGAAGCGGTGCAGGACGAGCGGCGCACCGTGATCATCTCCTCCCACAGCCTCTCGGACATTGAGCGGTTCACCGACCATCTCGGCATCCTGAACCGGGGGTGGATGGTGCTGGAGGGACAGACCTCCGCCCTCATCGAGCGGTTCCGCATGATTCACGGGGAGTGCGCGGACAGTCCGCCGCTACGCCGGGAGGACGGCCTGTACCTTCTGCGGCGCGAAGAGAACCGCTTCAAGATACTTGCGGACACGCTCAAGGACCCCTTCGCGCGCCTTCAGGCGGCCGGGTTCACCGGCCTCACCGACGCGCCGGTGACGCTTGAGGAACTCTTCGTCGCCCTCGTGAAGGAGACCGCGTCATGAGATTCACCCCGTTGTGGTTTATCCTGTCCGCGAGGGGGTATTACTTCGTTTGCGTGTTTCTCCCCTTGATTTCCTACGTTCTTTCGCTGGGACTCCTCAATTCAGATGTTTACAGTATCCCTTTCCGTGTCTCCTTTCTGCTGCTTGTCCCGGCGTTGTTCCTGCCGGTCATGCTGATGTCCATCGAATGGCGGCTGGGCGTTCTCCGCACCCTTCCGTACTCAAAAAGAAACCTCTCGGCCGCCCTGCTTCTCGCGCTCTCCGGAATCCCCGCAGCGGTGGCGGCTCTTGCGGGCCTGTTCTCTGCAGCGGTCCTCGCGCTAATCGTGGGGCGCACAGACCTCCGGACTTCCTGGTTTTTTCTTTCCGCCGCCGGTCCCTGCGTGTTTCTGTTCGGCTCGATTCCCTTCAGCCGGCTTGTGGTGCTTGAGCTGCTGCGACGCACCTTTCCCCGTACGCGGCTGTCCGTCCATCAGATCCTGCTCGTGCAGACGCTTCTTGCGGTCATTGTGTGTCTGGCCCTGCTGGCGCTCGTTCCGCAGCGGAGCATTCCCGGCGTGATGCTGGTCGCGGGCGCGCTCTTCTTTCCCCTTCTCTCCCTTCGCCCTGACGCTTACGCATACAAACTCCGCCCCATGGACACCACCCAGAAACCCGATGGTGCCAAGGTGTCCCGGCTGCCCAAAGTCTTCCGGAAGCCTGTGTGGTCGTCAAATGCGATGTGGTTCTTCTTTATGGTCACGGCCTTTTTCGTCG
This sequence comes from Candidatus Hydrogenedentota bacterium, assembly GCA_029554925.1. GTDB lineage: Bacteria > Hydrogenedentota > Hydrogenedentia > Hydrogenedentales > CAITNO01 > JAAYBR01. Next base: position 13,404 of record JAKPUV010000294.1, read on the forward strand.
CCCACTCTCTTCCGCACGGAGTGATCCGGGCGGAAATCGTTACACTGGTCCCTTTCATCATATCCCTGATGCTAGCGGGGATTCTCTCAGAATATGCCGCCTTCTTCCTGCTCTCTCCCCGAGCACACCGCCAACTTCCCGTGAAGCGGTCCACGCAGGCCTTTCGTCTGGCGTTCTCCCTCCTCGCGACACCCATTCCCGTGATTGTCTATCTCATCGCAGTCACGCACCCGGGCGTCTCCGCGTTTCTTGGAGAGCATGCGTTGGAAATGCCTTCCGTGTTCAAAGAAATACAGGGAAGACACGCTGTTCCTAGTCCGTCCTTCTTCTCTCTCCCGGCGATCGCCCTTATGTTCATGTTTCCCTTCGCAGCAGTCCGAATCTCTCCTTCCCGAAGTGCGAGAGCCTTGGGAATCTTTCCGCTGGTGTTCTACGCAATTTCTCTGAACCTGCCTGCCAGACTCACCGCCGTAGGTATCGGCGGTCCCGCGGGATCATCAGTTCTTTTCATCGCTTTCCTGCTAGCGTGGTTCCTCTTTTGGCGAATGCTCGGCAACTCCCTGATTTACCGACGCCCCCCCTGGTCAGCAGTGAAGTAGCGTTCAGCATTCCCCGGCCAGCAGGAGCGCCCCGACGACGACGACATCTTCTTCGAGCTGGCAGGGGGTGAGGCGGTAGCGGCCGCGGTAGGGGCCGAAGGCGCGGGCGTCGAGGGCTTCGGCCAGAGGGGAAAGCAGAACGTCGCCCATGAGGGAGACGCCGCCGCCGAGGGCGATGACTTCGGGGTGGAACAGGGTGACCACGTTGGCCAGCGCGAGGGCGGCGGTCTGGGCGACGCGATGAATTTCCTCCAGCGCGCGGGGGTCGCCCTGGCGGGCGGCGTCGGCGAGGAGGGCGCAGGTCAGCCGGGCGGGGTCGCCGCCGCAGCAGTGTCCCAGGGACGTGGCGGGGTCGAGATCCGCCCAGCCGCGGATGCGGCGCTCGATGGACCAGCCGGAGCAGAGGTTCTCCAGTTTGTCGGCCCTGCCGGGGGCGTCGGCGGTCCAGTCGGGCACCCAGGTGTGGCCGATTTCCCCCGCGCCCCGGCCCTGGCCGTCGTGGAGTTTTCCGTCCACCACGAGCGCGCCGCCGATGCCGCTGCCGATGTTCATGTAGAAGAACTGGCGGGCGCCCCTGCCCGCGCCGAGCCGGTATTCGGCCCAGCCGGCGGCGTTGGCGTCGTTGGCGACGACCACGGGAAGCGAGAAGCGCCCCTCGAGCAGGGTCTTGAGGGCGACGCCCTCCCATCCGGCGATCTGATGGGAGACCAGCACCGCGCCGGTGGCGCTCTCCACCGGACCGCCAAAGCCGACGCCGATGGCGGAGGCGGCCCCGCCGCAGGCGGCGACGAGCTCCTCCACGCGGGCCGTAACCCAGTCCAGAATGCCGGCCGCGCCCTTTTCAGGGTTCACGCGGCCGCGCTCCGCGCGCAGAATTTTTCCTTCGGGCGTGCCGATGGCCGCCTGGAGTTTGGTGCCGCCGATTTCCACCGCGATGATGCGTTTTTCCGTCACCGTCCCAGTCTCCCGTGAAATGCCTCGAAAATGGCCGTTCTCTTCAGCGCGTTCCAGCCAGTGATCCCATTAGAAAAGTCACCATGGCCTCCCGGTCCACCTCGTGGGCGCCGGGGTGAATGTGCAGGCCCACGCGGGCGGGAACGCCCAAGAGTGTATAACAGCGCTGGACGTCACGGAAAGCGACGCGCCCCAGCAGAGGCGGAAACTGGTCGCGGGGCTCCTGCTCGCCGAGCTGGCATTGCAACGCGCGCGGGGCGAAGAGGGCGTAGACATCGGGGAAGTCCACGAGCTCCCGCAGGCCCTCCTCCTTCCAGCAGAGACAGTGGTTGCGCTCCATCTGGTCCATGAGGGTGAGAAAGCCGCAGCTCGACACGGCGGCCACCCGCGTGTCCAACGCGCCCAGCCACAGGGCCATCTCGCCGCCGAGAGACAGGCCCGCGCACCCGATGCGCGCGGGGTCCACTGTGTCCAAGGAGGCCAGGTAGTCCACACAGCGCATCAAGTCCCACGTGCGCTGCCCCAGGAGGGTCTTGAAGGCGGCGTCCTTTTCGTGGTAGGCGATGTCCGGCGCGACGACCAGCGCGCCCGCGCGGGCCAATGCCGCCGCGAACCCTTTGTAGATGGACTTTTCGTCGAACACATCCTCCGGTTTGGACCCGTGGCCGCCGATGCAGACCACGGCGGGACGCATGGCGCGCCCCCCGTCCTCCGGCATGCCCACGAGAACGCGGATCCGGCGTTCCGGGGTGGCCGCAAACTCCACCTCCGTCAGCTGGAATCCGTCGGCCTTCCGCCTGCCGGCCTCACGGGCCTTCAGGGGAGTCTTCGTCCATTGGGCGGCGCAGGCGTCCAGTCCCAGCAGGGACATGAGTGCCCCGCGCGTTTCCCGCTGCCAATCCTCCGCCTCCTTCCCGG
>JAKPUV010000173.1 GCA_029554925.1 Candidatus Hydrogenedentota bacterium
CGCTCTGGCGGGCGCACTCCGCGTAGCGGCCCTCGGTGGACTCATACAGCCCCCGGCTGCCCTGGAAAAGGAGCGTGGACAGCCCCGCCAGCACCAGCACGAACAGCAGGGGCCGCCGGACGAAACAGCGCTCCAGTCCCCCCGCCTGCGGCGGGGCGACGGGCGCGGCATCGGTCTCTGGGGCTTCTGTCATCAATCAACCAACCTCATGGTGCGCCCCCCGTCGGGGCGTCGGAACCCTCCCGTCCCCGCCGTGCCCGCCCGAAACCGGGGCGGGACGCGGAACCCGCAGGGGAAAACAATACAGCAAACGCTGGTTTCCGTCAAATCACGGGCCTCTCGCGTTGCCCGGGACCGGTCGGGTCGGCTACACTGGCTCCTGACTTCGGGGATGGAGTCCCCCGCACAACCGCCTGGCCCGGGCTGATGACTCCTGGCGGACAAGGGTCGAAACGTCTGTTGTCACGCGGAAGGATGCCTGAAGTCATGCAGAAACTGATGTTGCTGGCCCTGGCGGGGGCCTTGGGAACCCTGGCGCGCTACGGGCTGGGCGGTCTGGTCCAGCGGATCGGGGGGGAGGGCTTTCCCTGGGGCACGCTGGCGGTCAATCTGGCGGGATGTCTGGCCGCGGGCCTGCTCTGGACCCTGTTCGAGAGCCGCTGGACGGTCTCCGGGGAGACCCGCGCGGTCGTGCTGGTGGGGTTCATGGGGGCCTTCACCACCTTCTCCACCCTGATCCTGGAGACCGGGCACATGGTGCGCGCCTCGGAATGGGCCCACGCCGGACTCAACCTCACCCTGCACAACGGACTGGGCTTTGCCGCCCTGTTCGCGGGCATCTTCATCGGCCGACTGTTCTAAAGGAGGCGAGCACATGAAACTCCCCGCGGAAGCCTGCCTGCTGCGCGTGTTCATCGGCGAGAGCGACAAGAAGGACGGCGTCCCCCTGTACGAGGTCATCGTCCGGGAGGCCCGCGCCCGGGGGCTGGCCGGGGCCACGGCCACCCGGGGCTTCCTCGGCTTCGGGGCCAACAGCCGCATCCACACCGCCAAGGTGCTGCGCCTGTCGGAGGACCTGCCCGTTGTCGTGGAGATCGTGGATGCGGAGGAGAAAATCCAGGCGTTCCTGCCCGAACTCGACGCCCTGGTCGGCGAGGGGCTGGTGACCATGGAAAAGGTCCGCGTCATCACCTACCGCCACAACAACGGGGCGGGGAGTGCGGACGCCTAGAACCGACCGCAGACGAAGGTCTCGAGCATCCAGCCGTTGAAGTCGTCCTGCTGGTCGTGGAAGAAGAGGTAGCCGCCGAGGGCGTTGAAGGTGAAGGTGTCCGACAGGGGGATTTCCACGCCCGCGCGCGGGCTGGCCCAGAACAGGTGGAAGATGTCCTTCTGGCGGATGCGGAAGGCGTCGCCGGTGAGGGGCGTCCACATGCGGACCTCGGCCTCCGACAGCTGCCGGGAATACCCCGCGTTCATCTCCGTGACGGGTTTCGTCCCCTTCAGCGCGCCGAGCAGCCCGGGCTCCTCCTTTTCCGGGCGGCCCCAGGGCCACCAGCGAATGGACGCCCCGGCGTTGAGGGACTGGCGGGTGAAGTACACCTTGGAGGAGACGGGGAGCAGGGGGGGCAGGCCGTAGGTGTCCCGGTTGCGGATGGTGCCCTGGCCGCCGCCCGCGTAGACGGTCCACGCCAGGGACTCGTTGATGTCGCGGCCCACGCCGAGAGTCAGGTCCCAGATCATCCAGTCGTCGCGCCAGTCCTGGAAGGTGGTCACCCGCCGCCAGCGCGGAAACAGCAGGCTGAACAGGCCGTTGATCTGCCGGTCAATCCGGGTCTCGGAGGTCTTCAGCTTGTTGTGGTAGTTGGACGTGGTGACGAACCAGAACCAGTCGCCGGGCTCCTCGTCGTCCCCTTCGGTCTCCTCCGCCTCGGCGGCGGAGGGTGTTTCAGCCTCCGCCGCGGCCGTTTCACCTGCCGGGGCGGCGGGAGGCGCCTCTTTCGGGGCTTCGGTGTCGGCGGCGTGCGCGGCCAAGCAGGCCGCCAGCGCGAGGCACAGCAGGAACACGCGGGTCATGCCGGTTCTCCCGTTGTTGTCCGCGCCGCCGGGCGCGCGGGGTTCAGCCGAGGGGCAGGGCGGTGTCGGCGAAGTTGTCCATGGCGCGCGCGGCGCGCATGTCCTTCAGCGCGTCGAAGGCCCTGTCGAACGCGACCGTCACCTGCTCCTTGACGCAGTACCGCCGCCAGGTCACCGTGCGGTCTTCCATCTCCTTGGCGCCGACCACCCAGACATTCGGAATCTTCCGGGTGACGGCGTTGCGGATCTTCTTGTTGAAGCTCTCCTCCGAGTCGTCCGTCTCGACGCGGAAGAAGTCGCCGCAGAGGCGCTCCTGAAGCTCGGCGGCGTAGGGCGCGAAGTCGGCGCTCACCGGCACGATGCGGACCTGGACCGGGGCCATCCAGGTGGGGAACGCGCCGCCGTAGAACTCGATAAGGAAGGAGATCATGCGCTCGTGCGTGCTCAGGGGGGCACGGTGCAGGATGTAGGGGCGCTTGCGCTGGCCGTCGCGGTCGGCGTAGGTCAGGTCGAAGCGCTCCGCCATCACGAAGTCGAGCTGGCAGGTGGAGACGGTCTCCTCGCGGCCCATGAGGTTCTTGATCTGGATGTCCACCTTGGGGCCGTAGAAGGCGGCCTCGCCGCGCTCCTCCTCGTAGGCCACCCCGAGATTGTGCAGCACCTGGCGCACCGCCGTCTCCGACTGCTCCCACGCGTTGTGGTCCGCCACAAACTTGTCGCTGTCCGGGTCGTGCAGCGAGAGGCGCACGCGGAAGTTGCCGAGGCGCAGGTGGGCATAGTACTTCTGGTACATCTGGATGACGCTGTGGAACTCGCCCTCGACCTGCTCCGGAGTGCAGTAGATGTGCGCGTCGTTCATGGTCATGGCGCGCACGCGCAGGAGCCCCGAGAGGGACCCGTGCTTCTCGTAGCGGAAGTCGTTGCCGTACTCCGCCAGCCGCAGGGGCAGCTCGCGGTAGCTGCGGGGCCGCGCCGCGTAGACCTTGTGGTGGTGCGGGCAGTTCATCGGCCGCAGGTAGTACTCGTCGTTCTCGTCCACGAGCATGGGCGGGAACATGCTGTCCTTGTAGTAGGGCAGGTGGCCCGAACGCAGGTAGAGCGCGCCGCGCGCCACGGACGGCGTGGTGACCCGCTGGAAACCCGCCAGGAACTCCTCCTCCTTCGCCCACTTTTCCAGCTCGTCCCGCAGCACCGTGCCGTGGGGCATCCACAGCGGGAAGCCCACGCCCACGTCGGCGTCCTGGATGAAGAGGTCCAGCTCGTCGCCGAGCTTGCGGTGGTCGCGCTCCATGGCCAGTTTGCGCCGCGCGATGTAGTCCTTCAGCTCGTCCTTCGACGCGAAGGCCAGCGCGTAGATGCGCGTGAGCATGGGGCGCTTCTCGTCGCCGCGCCAGTAGCTGCCCGAGATGCGGTCCAGTTTGAAGCAGCCGCGGGGGACCTGGCCGGTCCGCTCCAGATGCGGCCCCTCGCACATGTCCGTGAACCCGCCGCTGGTGTAGAACGACAGGCTGCCGCCGCCGGCCTTGCCCGTCTCGACCAGTTCGCGGGCGTACTCGGCCTTATAGGTCTCGCCGCGCTCCTCGAACCACGCCAGCGCCTCTGCCAGCGGCATCTCGCTCCGCTCAAACGGGGCGTTCTTCCGCAGGATCAGCTCCATGCGCTTCTCGATTTCCGGGAGGTCGGCCTCGCCCAGGGGCTCGCCGCCGAAGTCAAAGTCGTAGTAGAACCCGAACTCCACCGGCGGGCCGAAGGCCAGCTTCGCGTTCGGGCGCAGCTCCAGCACGGCCTCGGCCATGATGTGCGCCAGCGAGTGGCGCAGCCGGTACAACTGCTCCTGGCCGTCCTGCGGCTTGTCACATTCCTCGCACATGATGCACGTCCTTCTTCCCCGCGCGGGTCCAATTGCGGCGGCCCCGCGCGTTTTTGGTTAACAACGTAAAACCCAAACGAAAATGCCCCCGGCCGCCTTCCCTGGCCCCATTCTGTCACGGAAGCCCCCGCCGCCGCAAACCGGGGGCGGAAATTCGGCCCAAGCAAGCCCGGGCTGCGGGAGGGCGGAAAATGTAGATGCGGCATCTTGCCGCGTTCTTCGGGTCAACGGGCGGCCCCAAGAACGCGGCAAGATGCCGCGTCTACGTTGAATTGGGAAATCCCCGCCGCCGGGAAGCCTACGGAATACGGATATTCTGGGTCACGGGCTTGCCGCCGCGCAGGATCGTCACGTTGAACTCCTTGACGTCCTTGAACTGCGGGGCCATCATCATGATCTGGTTGATGTCCGTGGTCTGGATGCCGTTCACGTTGGTGATGATGTCGCCGTCCTGGAAGCCCAGCTCCTTCGCGAAGGGGATCTGGCTGATGTCCGTCGCCGTGAAGCCCAGCGGCTTGCCCGCGTCGTCCGTGGCGATGCGCGGCTGGTGGCGCATGATCAGCGTGCTTTCGTTGACCCCCTCCGGGATCTTCGCGCCCGCGGGCAGCGTGTAGTTGCTCGTGTAGACCTGGTCGCCCTTGGCGGAGACGGACTTCACCTCCTCCTTCTCCGGCTCCGCCGGCTTCGCGGGGACGGGGGCCTCCTCCGGCTTCACGCTGTACTTGAACTGCTCCCCGCCGTGGCTGCGGCGGAAGTCCCACGGCGCGAGCGGCGCCGCCTCTTTCCAGATGCCCTTGCCCTCCGCGATGGCCTGCGCGTTCAGCTTCTTCAGAGACTTGTCCCCCGGCGCGTTCTGGTCGTCATACCACGCCAGCCCCTCGCCCACCAGCAGGTGGCTCAGGCCCACTTCGCCCGCCACCACCACCGCCACGGCCACGCCCAGATTGTCCTTCGTCAGCACGTCCACCCGCACCGGGTTCCCGGCGATCGCCGCCACCGCCGCCGCCTTCGCCTCCTCCGCCATCGGCTGGCCCGGCTCCGGCGCGTCCGCGCCGTACAGCCGCACATCCACCGGCGTCCCCTCCTTCAGCAC
>JAKPUV010000340.1 GCA_029554925.1 Candidatus Hydrogenedentota bacterium
CTCCGCGCCGGACCCCGCGTTTTCGCGGCTGGAGCGCGTGCAGGCGGGCGTGCGCCAGGTGTGGGAGGCGTCGGACACCTATGAGGACCTCGCCATGCGCGCCCGCGCGCAGGTGCCGAACCTCTCGCCGGGGGAGTATGAGATCGAGCTGACCGCCACCGGGCCGACCGCCGCCACGGTGTCGCTGGGCCTGTGGCTGGACGACCCGTCGGGGGCCGTGGAGCTGGACGACGACTTCATCCAGATCCCCCCCGCGCCGGGGCTGGTCAAGCGCTACACCAAGCGCGTCACCCTGGGCGCGCCCGGATCGCTCCTGCTCACCGCGCACGCGGGCCTGGGCCTCGTGCGGGGGGCGGAGATCGTCTGGGGCGGATGGCGCGTTGTGCCGGTGGGGGGGGGCCAGCCATGACGCGCCTCTTCCCAGCATGCGCCCTCCTGCTCGCCGCCCTGGCGGGCACCGCGCAGGACACGGAACCCGCCGCCGCGCCCGAGCCCGGCACGGTCAAGGTCATGCAGGACATCGAGTTTGTCTGGGTGCCCGCGGGCAGGTTCACCCCCGGCCTCGAGGGCGGCGGCGCGACGGTGAAGGACGCCCTCGGCGGGCGCGAGGAGTGGCACAACGACGAGGCCCCCCGGGCCGAGGCGGTGTTTGAGAAGGGCTTCTGGATGTCGCGGACGGAGATCACCCGGACCCAGTGGCGGCGGGTCATGGACTCCGAACCGTGGCTGGACACCGGGGCCGGCGGCGGGCAGGAAGCGCCCGCCACGGGCGTCACCTGGCATGACGCCGCAAAATTCGCCAAGACCCTCGGAAAGGGCGCCGAGGGCGTCTTCCGCCTGCCCACGGAAAACGAGTGGGAATACGCCTGCCGCGCCGGAACCGCCGGGCTCTTCCCCTTCGAGGGCGCCGACCCCAACGCCCTCGCCGCCCACGCCTGGTTCCGCGGAAACACCCCCGACGCGCTCATTCAGGATGTCGGGCAGAAGACCCCCAACGCCTGGGGGCTTCTGGACATGCTCGGAAACGCCTGGGAGTGGTGCGCCGACGAGCGCGTCTCCCCCGGCAAGAACGGCGGCGAGTCCGCGCGCGCCCTCCGCGGCGGCGCCGCCAACCAGACCGCCCTCCTGACGCGGCCCACCGCCCGCGCCGCCCTCCCGGCGGACCAGCGCGGCCCCCGCATCGGCTTCCGCATCGTCTGCGCCCCCGACGGGGAGTGACCCCCGCCCGGCCGGCCCGCCGTCACTTGACCGCAGGGTAGGGCACGTCCGCCGTCACGCCCGCGGAATGGTTCTGCGACGTGTCGTACGCGAAGCAGGTGTAGTAATAGGTGTTTCCCGGCGTCAGCGGGTTGGGGTCGTTCCGGGGGCTGTCCGCCCCGTTGTAGACCGCGTCCCCGTCCGTCGGCGCGGCGGGATACCCCGAAGTGCTCCGGCGGATCACCACCCCCGCGAAGTCCGCGTCCGTGGGGTTGGTCCACGAGAGCTGCACGTAGGGGGCGGCCGCCCCGGCGAGCACCGCGTCGAACCCCGAGACGTCCCCGGGGGGCGTGGTGTCGCCGGTGTCGGCGGGGGTGGCGGACACGGCCCCGGTGCCGCTGGCGTAGTTGGGCATCAGGTCGTAGGTGAAGGCGCGGTAGTAGTAGGTCGTGCCGTTCACCAGGCCCGTGTCGAGGAACGAGGAGCCCGTCCCCTGGTAGGCCGCGGTCCCGTCGGTGTTGGAGAAGGGCGCGGAGCCCTCCTTGCGCACGACGACCACCCCGGCGAAGTCGGGGGACTCCGGATTGGTCCAGGACACGAGCACGGCGCCGTCGCCGGGCTCCGCGGCCAGCCCGGTCGCGTTGGGCGGCGCGGTAATGTCGGACCAGGTGGACGCGAAGGCTTGTGTGCCCGCGTCGTGGTTGCCGTTGCCGTCGAAAGCGAAGGCGGTGTAGTAGCACGGGGTGGAGGCCGGGAAGACGCCGTCGTAATGGGAGGTGCCGTTCCCGTTCACCACCATGGTCCCGTCCGAGGGGGAGGCGGGGAACCGGTCGTTGCGGCGCATGATCCGGACGTAGCTGAAGTCGCCCCCGGGATTCGTCCAGCCCAGCAGGATGATGTCCTTGTACGGCACGGCGGTGAACCCGGTGACCGGGCCGGGGGGCACGATCTCCGTGAGGGGGAAGGTCAGGGGGATGGAGTTGTTCCTGCGGAAATGGACGCTGGCGTTGCGGCCCCGGTCGGGCAGGCCGTTCAGCGTGATGTCCACGACGCCGTTGGCGGTGACGCCCCGGCCGTGGGCGCCCAGGTTCCCGAAGGCGTTCTCCTGGGTCACCGTGACGGTGACGCCGTTCGCCGGCAGCACGACGCGCACCGTGTCGAGCCCCGTCCAGGCCATGGCGGTCGGCTGGGGCAGGGCGCGGGTGTGCGGGTTCTCGGTCCAAAGGGGCAGCGTGGGGTCGCCGAAGAGGTGCCACATCAGCGCCTCGTCGCGCACCTCGTTCGCCCCGACATAGTCCATCTTGCCCTGCATGCTGGCCAGGTAGGCCTTGCCGTGGCGCAGCATGTCGCCCATGCGCGGGCTGGGCTTGAGGTTGACAAAACTCGGGACGAGTTCGGGCCAGACCGCGTCGAGAAAGCCCAGCAGCAGGACGCTGTTGGCGTTGCTGGGGCTGTTGCGCACGTCGCCGAAGACGGCGATGGCGCCGCCGTCGTCGTCCCGGAGCAGGCGCTCCATGAGCAGGTCGAAGTCCGCCGGAATCCCGAAATGGCCGCCCGACGTCTCGTCGTCGAACATGCTGCTGGCGCAGTTGACGCTGAACACCACGGGGAACAGCGGCGCGTTGGCGGTCTTGGGGTCCGAGTCGCCGGGGTCGTCGCCGTAGACGTTGGACCAGCGGAACCACGGGTGCTCCCACGCCCCCGGGGAGCCGTGGTCGCGGTGGATGACCATGAACCGGCCCGCGTTGAACGCGTTGACGACGTCCATGGTCCCGGCGTTCCAGGAGAAGCCGCTCCGCAGGTCGTCCGGCAGGCTGTCGCCGTTGAAGTAGTACTTCGGCGCGGCGGACAGCGTGTACTCCGCGTCCACCGTCTTGGTGTAGAAGCGGTCCACGGTCTTGCCGCGGCCGTTCATGACGTTGCGGATGCGCTCGCTCACCCAGATGAAGGTGCGCTGGTCCACCCCCGCCGTCGTGGTCTCCTTGTTGCAGCACTGGAACTGCGACGCGATGGACGCGCGGGAGTAGTAGTCCGCGCTGTCCGGCGGCGCCGTCTCATAGGCGATGATCCGGTCCACCATCCGGCCGGCCTCCTCCGGGGTGTCCAGCGGCAGGCGCCCCACCGCCAGGTCCGGCAGGAGCGCCGAGGCGGGGTCCTGGCCCACCACCGCGTAGATCCAGTCCGTGCCGATGGTGGGGCTGCCGATGCTCTCCGTGTCCTGCCACGGCGCGTAGTACGCCGGGGGGAGGTACTCCGCGTCGCCGAACAGCAGGACATAGCCGGGCCGCGGCGCGGCCGACCCGTACTCCGCCTCGATGAGCTCGTCAATCTCCGCCGGGGTGTCGGGGCCGGGCCCCGCGCCGTCGCCCACCTCAAACACGCGGGTGACGACGCCGATGCCGTTCTTGTGCTCCGCCAGCCGGTCTGCCGCCTCGCGAAGCTCCGGGGGCGCCAGAATCATCAGCTCCTCGCCCTGGATGCCCGCCACGATGGGAAGGTGCTGCAGGCCGCCCTCCACCACGCCCCAGTTGGCGAGGCCGCCCAGCACGGGGTCCTCCTGGGCCTCCAGCAGGTCCGCCAGGTCGCGGATCCCAAACTGCCCCGAACCGCCCGTGAACTCCAGGCGCACGTTGACGGCCGCGAACAGTTCGAGGGTCTCCGACGCGGGCGCGTACTGCCCCCCCGCCACCTCCATCTGGAACACCCGCAGGCCCTTGACCCGTCCGGCGTCCCGCACGGACACCACCTCCGCCGGGTAGGGGTCCGGGGAGTCGTAGGCCGCCGCGTCCAGGGTGAAGGGCGGCGTCGCGTAGAAGTCCAGAGCGTCCATGGTCTCCGGCTGGCCGGGCCACAGGTTCATTTTGATGGTTTCCGCGGGCTCCGTCTCCCAGGCCACCGTCACCTCGGCGCCCTCTGGCACGGCGATGAGCGCCGTCGCGCCCGGCACCAGGGGGCGGCCCGGCGCGCCCGACAGGGGCGGCAGCCCGGGCAGGGCCGACTTGGTGAAGGCAAACTCCCCCACCCTCGCCGTGGCGAGCAGCGGCTCGCCGAAGGCCGCCTTGAGCGAAACCCCCGCCGGGTCCGTCGCCGCGGGGTCTGTCTCCAGGGAAACGGGAAGGTCCACCCGGGCGAACCCCGGACAGTCGTCCTTGGCCGGAGAGCCCAGGGCCACGGCCCGGCGGAGCATGCGCCCCTCGTTGAAAAGCTGCTCGCAGACCGGCGCGGCCGCGCCCGACCGCAGTTCCTGCACCACGCCGCCGAATTCGGCCAGTTTGTCCCCCGCGCCGCACGCGTCGCCGCCGTCGGCGAGCGCGTTGGCGTCGTCCAGCAACTGCAGCAGCCGCTGCTGCTGGTCGGCGTCGAAAACGCCCGCCGTCCGCACCGCGTCCCCCAGGGCGGTGAAATCGCCCGTGAGCACCGCCGCGGGCGTCGCCGACGCCTGCACCCCGCTCGACCAGTTGCCCGTGTGGTCCACGGCGAACGCCGCATAGTAATACAGCGCGCCGTTGGCCAGCCCGGTGTCCGCCGCCGCGCCGTCCAGCCCCTCATACACCAGGTCCCCCTCCTCGGGGCCCGCGGGATAGCCGGTTGTCGCCCGCCGCACCCGCACGGACTGCAGGTCGCCGTCCGCCGGATTCGTCCACGCAAGGTCCACCCGCGCCTCCCCCGCCGTCGCGGCGAATCCCGTCGGATTGCCCGGGGCCGTTCGGTCCTTGCACCCGCCGCCCAGCAGCAGCGCCGCCCCAACCGCCAGAAAAATAACCCGCCCGACCGCGTGACCCATGAGTCTCCCTTTCATGACCGTGCCTGCCGCCCTTCCCCCCCGTGTACGGCAGGCCCCAAAAGCCGGATGAATTGTACCACGCGCTCCCTTGCGCCCCGGCGGTCACGCGGGAACCCGGCGCTCCCCGCTTTGCCCGGGCGGGCGCGGCTCGGGTATCATGGGGGAAGCCGAAGCCGCACCAGGGAGTCCCCCCCATGCCCCCCCTTCCCCATATTGACAAGACGCCGGAAACGGAGACGGAATGGTTCGCCGCGCTGGCGGCGCTAACGCGGTTTTTGCGGTCGCCGGAGGGCTGCCCCTGGGACCGCGAGCAGACGGCGGTGAGCTTTGCGCGGTATGCCGGGGAGGAGTCGGGGGAGTATGTGGAGGCGTTGGGGGGCTCCGACAACGCGCACGCGGCGGAGGAATTCGGCGACGCCCTGTTTGTGCTGCTTTCGAGCGCGGCGGCGGCCGAGGCCGAGGGCCGCTTCACGCTTAGGGACGCCCTGGCGGCGGCCCATGAGAAGATGGTGCGCCGCCACGCCCATGTGTTTGACAAGACGAAGGCGGCCACCTCGGAGGAGGCGGTCGCCTCGTGGAACAGGATCAAGGCCGAGGAAAAGGCCGCCCGCGGGAAGGCCTGAGCCCCCCCGGTTTCCGGAGAACACCCCCCCATGACACGATGGTTTTCAGCGCGGACGGCGGCCCTGCTGGCCCTGACGGCCCCCGTCCTGGCCGGATGCGGCGGCCCGGACCCGGCCCCCGCGCCCAAGCCGGCGCCCAAGCCCCCCGCGGCGGCGGCAGCCCCCGCCCCGGCGGCCGCCCCCGCGCCGGCGGCGATGCCGGAGGATCCGGTCCACCGGAAACTGGTGGGGACGCAGTGGACCCTCGGCGACCTGAAGGTCACCTTTGTGGACCGGGACCGCCTGCGGGTGGAGGGGGGCGACGTCACCCCCCACGCCCCGAGCGGCATCACGGTGAAGTACGCCTACACGGACGGGAAGGTGGCGGCGAACGTCATGGGGCAGGCCATCGCGGCGGCCTGGGACGGCGCCGCCCTGAGTGTCAACGGCCTGCCCGCCACGCCCGTTAACCCCGGCGCGCCGGAAGGCGCCCCCGCAAACGACAAGGAGACGGCAACCCCATGAAGACTTTCCGCACCGGCTGGGCGCTTTTCCCGGCCCTGGTCCTGGGTGTCTGCGCCCTGGCCCCGGCGGGCGATGTGCTCACGTTCCGCGGCCCCAACCGCGACGGCGTCTTCCCCGGCGAGACGGGCCTCATGGCCTCGTGGCCCGAGGGCGGGCCGCCCCTGCTGTGGACCGCCACCGGCTTCGGCGTCGGCTACTCCTCCGCCATTGTGCGGGGCGACCGCATCTATCTCACGGGAACCCTCGCGGGCCAGATGAGCCATGTCTTTGAGCTGGACCTGGACGGCAAGGAGCTGCGCCGCCTGCCCTACGGCACCGAGACGACCAAGGAAATGGCCCCCGGCGGGCGCGGCACCCCCACCCTCAGCGGCGACCGGCTCTTCGTCCTCACCTCCCTCGGCGAGCTGGCCTGCGTGGACATCCCGTCCTGGGCCGTCGCGTGGAAGGTGAACATCCTGGAGCGGTTCAAGGGCCCGCTGACGGAGTGGGACCTGTCGGAAAACCTGCTGGTGGACGGCGACCGCGTGATCTGCACCCCCGGCGGCGAGAACGCCGTGATGGCGGCCCTCGACCAGAAGACCGGCGACACGGTCTGGGTCACCACGGGGCTCACGGACATGACCTCCTACTGCGGCCCCGCGCTGGTCACCCACAACGGCCGACGCATCCTCCTCACCATGACGAGCAAGTTCGTCATCTGCGTGGATGCCGACGCGGGCGCCCTGCTCTGGAAGCATCCCCACCCCACGGACTGGGATGTCCACCCGAACACGCCGCTCTACCACAACGGCTGCGTCTACTACGTCGCGGGCTACAAGTCCGGCGGCGGCCTGCTGGAGCTGTCCCCCGACGCGTCGTCTTTCACCGTCCGCTGGACCGACACGGAGCTGGACTGCCAGCACCACGGGGTGGTCCTGGCCGACGGCGCGATTTTCGGCACCTCGCACCACCGGTCGGGCGGACGCCTCGTCTGCCTCGACTGGGAGACAGGCAAGATGCTCTGGGACGACAAGGCCGTCCGCCAGGCCAACCTGCTCCTGGCCGACGGCATGATCTACGCCTACGAGGGCCCCAAGAGCGGCGAGATGGTCCTCTTCAAGCCCTCCCGCGAGGGCTTTCAGCCCGCGGGCCGGTTTACCGTGCCTTTCGGCGACCGCGAGCACTGGGCCCATCCCGTCATTGCCAACGGCCGCCTCTACATCCGCCACGGCGACGCCCTCGGGTGCTACAACCTCCGGCAGCCGTGACGCCCCGCCCGGATCCGGGCGGCTTTATTGATTTGCGCAGAATGCGCCCTCCCGCCCGCCAAAGGGTTGACATGGCGGGCGGGGCATGCTATAGTCAAGCCGTTCTTGGAAGGGAACCACGCGGGGCCGACGAAGTATAGTAACGGCGGTCGAAGGCGAGAGAACGCGCCGGCCATGGGGCTGTCATGGCGGCGCTCCGAATGCACGGGAAAACCAGAGGCGTATCTTGGTGATCAAGAAGTGGACAGTCATGCTCATCCCCCACGCCCCGGGACAGACGCGCACCCTGACCGTTTCCAACCTCCATTTCTGGGTGCCTGCGGTCTTTCTCGTCGCCCTGAGCTTTGTCTCCGCCTTCTATTACCAGCGCCAGCAGGAGCTGTCACAGCGGGCGGAACTGCTGCGCCAGGCCAACCGGTCGCTGGAGCTGCAGAAGGCGAGCGCCCCCGCCGAGGCCCCCCCCGAAGGCCCCAGCCGCGACGAGATCCGCCAGATGGAGACCCGCCTGCGGGCGGAGTATGAGGCCAGCATCGGCACCATCACGGCGGCGCTGAACGACCTGTACGAGATGGAGGCCAAGGCGCGCAGCATCACGGGCATCGCCCCGCGCGCGCCGCAGCCGGCCACCGCGCCCCCCGCGCAGGGGAGCGGCAAGGGCGGCGTGGCGGGCGGCGCGGGCTTCGCGGCGATGCCGGCGGCCCCGCGGGGCCCCCAGGTCCCCTGCCTCATCTACGGCGTCTCCCGCCCGACGGCCGACCTCCTGCTCCAGGAAATCAGCCTGCGCACGCGGAGCCTGGGCGACCTCGTCACCGACATGAACGCGCAGCTCGAGCGGGTGTCCCGCATGCCCGCCGGCTGGCCGCTGGCCCGGGGCGCGGGGCGCATCACGTCCACCTTCGGCTACCGCATCGACCCGTTCAGCCGCCGCGTGAGCCGCCACAGCGCCATGGACATCTCTGCGCGCCACGGCACCTCCATCGTGGCCACGGCCTCCGGAAAGGTGGTCGAGGCGCGCTACGACGGCGACTACGGCAACAAGGTGGTGATTGACCACGGCGGCGGCATGGCCACCCTGTACGCCCACCTGTCCAAGATGGACGTGAAGCCCGGCCAGACCGTGAAGCGCGGCGAAGTCATCGGCCGCGTCGGCAGCACGGGCCGCAGCACGGGCGCCCACCTGCACTACGAGGTGCATGTGAAGGGCGCGCCGGTCAACCCCGCGCGCTACCTTTCAAAGTGACCCCCCATGCTTGACACCCGCAAGTCGAAGACCTACAACGAGAACCATGTGGCGACCGTCCTCGGCCCCGGAACGGCGGTGGGCGGCGAAATCCGGGCCAAGGGCACCATCCGCATCGAGGGCACGGTGGAGGGCGGCGTCACCTGCAACGACAGCGTCGTCCTGCTGCCCGACGGGCGCATTCTGGGCGATGTGACGGCCGGGCAGGTGATCATCGGCGGCGAGGTGCGCGGCACCGTGACCGCCGAGGACCGCATCGAGGTCAAGACGGGTGGCCGCGTCACCGGCGACCTCTGCGCCCCCCGCATCAGCATCCAGGAGGGCGTGATCTTCGAGGGGCGCTGCGTCATGAAGCCCCAGCCCCCCCGCCAGGGGTAGGAGCGGGAACTCCCGCCGCCTCTCCGCGAAGGGCAAGGCTGTATAATGGGGTGCGGTTTCTGTTTCTCTGGAAACGAAACGGAAACCCTTTGGAGGCCACAGATGGCAGGAACTTTTCCTCTAGACACCAGCACAGTTAATTTCCTTTTCCTTCTCGGCAACGGAAAAACGTACAGTGTCCCCCCAGCCCAGCGCGACTATTCCTGGGGGGA
>JAKPUV010001316.1 GCA_029554925.1 Candidatus Hydrogenedentota bacterium
AGGTAGGCTGCATGTCGCTTCTTCGAGGGAGGTGAGCGGAGGAGATGGATACATTCAGAGCATTGACAGCCCGGCGCGCCCGGGAGGCCGTGGAGATGTTGGCTGCCGAGCCCGGGGCGGTGCTGGTGGCGGGCGGAACCGACCTTCTGGTGAAGATGAAGGACGGAAAGGTTCGACCGTCCGCGGTGATCAGCATCGACCGCGCAGCC
This sequence comes from Candidatus Hydrogenedentota bacterium, assembly GCA_029554925.1. Classification (GTDB taxonomy): domain Bacteria; phylum Hydrogenedentota; class Hydrogenedentia; order Hydrogenedentales; family CAITNO01; genus JAAYBR01. Next base: position 210 of record JAKPUV010001316.1, read on the forward strand.
GACATGTCGGCAATTGAAGATACAGGCCGCACGCTGTGGGTGGGGGCGGGGTGCACACACGCGAACATATCCCGTTCACCCCTGGTGGCACAGAAAGCCCCGCTGCTTGCAGCGGCGAGCGCGGCGGTAGGCTCTCCCCAGATCAGAAACCGTGGTACGCTGGGCGGCAACATTGCGACTGCCTCCCCGGCGGGCGACACGATTCCAGCGCTCATCGCCATGGATGCCCGGATAGTGGTTGAGGGGCTCGCCGGGCAGCGGGCGATCGAGGCCAGCCAGTTCTTCCTGGGCCCGGGCAAGTCGGCGCTGGCGTCGGGGGAGGTAATTCGGGGGGTCGAAGTCCCGTGCGATGAGCCGAGCTGTGTGTGGGCCTTCCGCAAGCTGGGCGGGCGGCGGGCCATGTCCATTGCCGTCGCCAGTGTGGCTGTGCATGCCCATCTTGAGCGCGGCGTGCTGAGCCGCGTTGCAGTGGCGCTCGGGTCTTGTGCGCCTGTTGTCGTACGTGCGCGCAAGCTGGAGGAAGCGCTGGAAGGGCGTCGAGTCACCGCCGAATTGCTCGCAAGGGTGTGCCCCCTGGCCCGTGAGGCCGCCTCGCCCATAACCGACATACGTGGGTCACGCGAATACAGGCTGGCCATGGTGGAGGCCCTGACCTATCAGGCGCTTCACGCGGCCGTCTGGCCCGATGAGGTGGGTGAACCGCGAGCCAAATGGGAGCTTGAGGCGGGCGGGGGTTCGCGCGAGCATGAGTGCTGTGGCCACGGCGAGCCGGGTCCGTGCGCCGGCCATCAACCGGGCCAGGGGCAATCCGCGTCGGCAGGCCGGAAGGCCGAGGAGCCATGCTGCGACTCCGACTCCATTCGAGTGCATGTAGTCGCCTTCGGCGAACTCGCCTGCCAGGCGGGACAAGCCGAGATGACTCTGGAACTTGCGCGGGGGTCGACGGTGGCAGATCTGTACCGCCATATAGGGCTGGACGACTCCAGCTACGTGATGGCGCTGGTCAACCATCGCCGCGAGTTCGACGA
>JAKPUV010000391.1 GCA_029554925.1 Candidatus Hydrogenedentota bacterium
CACGGGCGTGGCGGCGGCCACTGGAACGCACATCTTCCTTTTCGACGCAGACGTGACCTACGCCCCCGGGGCCGTCGAGAAGGCCGCCGCCCTCTTTGATGCGGACCCGGGCCTGAGCGCGGTCTCGTTCTTCAACCAGCGCTACGATGCGGCGGACGGCATGGTGTCCAATTTTGTCGCCGTGCAGGAGCACTGCTGGTTCCTGAAATGCCTGGAGGACGGCGGGGACACGGGTCCGCTCGGCGGGCTGATGACCCGGAACGGGGCGATCCGCCGGGACGTGTACGAGGCTCTGGGCGGGTTCAGCGAGGACTACGGAACCAACGCAGGCGAGGACTACGACTTCGGCAAGCGGCTGGTCCGGGAGCACAAGAGCGTCATCACGGCATCGCCGGTGTTCCACCACGCCTACCCCACCCGGGTGACACGGCTCTTCCGCAACTACTTCCTGCGCACGGCGCTTTTTGTGCCCTATTACCTCACCCACAAGCCGCCGCTGGACAAGGCGCAGACCTCCGGAGGCGAGGCAGCGATCCGCGTAACGGGCGTCTACGCGGTCTGCATGCTTCCGCTGACGGTCCTTCCGGTGGTCGGGCACTATGCCGCGACAGCCTGCGTCTTCTTTGTCACCCTGTACATGGTGCTGATTAGGGATTTCCTGCGTCTGGCGTGGAAGTGGAGCGGCCGGAACGCCCGTTTTGTGTGCGCGTTCCTCCTGATCCATCTGGCGACCTCGTGCGCCATTGCGGCGGGCGGGTTGTGGGGGCTGGCCGGGCATCTTCTTTCCGGCGGAAAGGCGCCCGGCGCCGCGGGGGGCGCGCCATGATCCCCCCGCAGTTGAGGGCAGCGGCGCACTGGGCGGCCTCCCTGGCCCACGGTTCGCCGCAGTATCTCGTCCTCTACGTCACCTCGCGCTGCAACGCCCGCTGCCGCATGTGCTTCAACTGGGACGGCATGGAGGCGCGGCGCGCGGTCCCCACGCAGTCGCTGGAGGAGCTGACCCGTCTCGCCCAGACGGCGGGCCGGGTGCCCCACCTGACCCTGTCGGGCGGCGAGCCGCTTATGCGCGATGACGTGGCGGAGATTCTGCACGCCTTCCACCGCCACGCGGGCACGCCGTTTTTCACCGTGCCGACGAACGCCCTGCGGCCCGACCGGGTGGGGGCGCTCATCGGACGTTTCGTGGATCTGTGCCCCGACGCGTTTCTGAACTTCTGCCTGCCCTTCCACGGGCCCGAGGCGGTGCACGACGACATCATGGGGATTCCCGGGGCCTTTGCGAAACGGGATGAGACCCTGCGGGTGGTGGAAGCGGCCCGGGCCGCGCATCCGAACATCTCCTGCACCCTCAACTGCGTCCTGTCGCAGTTCAACCACACGCACTGGCGGGAGACCCTGGACCTGGCGCTTGAGGCCTATGCGGGGGTCCCCTTCGGGGTGGCCTACGCCCGCGGGGTCACGCACGAGCGCGACGCGGTGAATTTTCCGCTGGAGTCCTACCTGAAGATGTACGGCGAACTGTTGGCCCGCCGCCGGGTCGGGCGGTCGCTCAACCCCTACCCCGTGCTCCAGGCGGCCATGGCGCGGGAATACCGGGACACGGTGGCAGGCGTGGTCGGCGGGAAGATTCGGAACCTGCCCTGCCGCGCTGGGAGCGGGATGCTGGTGGTCTTCGACGACGGGAAAGTGTACCCCTGCGAGACTTTGGTGAACCCCGAATGCTGCACGGCGGCGGCCCCGCCGGCGGACGCCTGCATGGGCGACCTGCACGACACGGGCCACGATCTGGCGGCGCTGCTGCGGGGGGAAAAGGCGCGGGACATCCTGCGCTGGCGCCGCCAGAACCTCTGCGC
>JAKPUV010000461.1 GCA_029554925.1 Candidatus Hydrogenedentota bacterium
TGGGTCAACCACTTCAGACCCGTGGTCGCCAGCCAGAGGCAGGTGCTCAGCGAGGGCTCCTCGTCCTCCCCGCACAGGGGGGCGAGACGCCGGAGGTCCTCCCGGAAGAGCTCCCCGTCACTGCGCACCCGCGCGGGCTGCGCGGCAATGGCGGCCACCAGGCGGGAAAGGGTGTCCGACAGCGAGAGCCCCCGGGATTCGGGCGAATCCACCTCGGTCCTCAGCGGACGCAGCCGGTTTTTGTCCCGCTGGCGGCGCCCCGTGGACTGGAGGTGCTGGCGGACCTCCGACAGCAGCCCGGCCGCGCGGACCAGCCGGTCCTCCGCGTCGAAGCGGAACATCTCGGCGCAGGCAAACCCCTGGATCAGTTCCAGCAGCGCCTGCTCCACGGCGTACTCGTTGCCTCCGTGCAGCGCGTGGATCTGCGACACCGGCAGCACCCCGTTCTTGCTCTGCCACAGGATGTCGAAGACCTCGCGCGCCGTCTCCGAGAAAAGTTCCGTGGCCACGTAGTCCAGCAGCGAGTCGGGGTGCTGGTAGCATTTCTCGAGAAGGATGTCCGTGGCGGCCTTCTTGGTGAGCGGGTTCTCGGAGCCCAGGCGCTCCTCGAGCATCTGAAACTCAAAGGTGCCCAGGGCCTTCACCCGCGAGCAGAGCGACGGGATGTCGCCGTGGTTGTTGAGCCCCTCGCGGATCCGCCGCACCGCGCCGTACCCTTCCGGCACCAGCTTGATCTTCGTGAGGTCCGTGAAGAAAAGGCGGTGGTTGACATCGAGCAGGTACTCGATCTCCTCCGCGGGCACCTCGAGCTTCTTTGCCAGAAAGCGCGTGGTCAGCCCCGAGCGGCTGTTGTTGGAAAGCTCCACGGCCATGTTGTAGGCCGTGCGGCTCATGCCTTCCAGCGAGGCCAGCAGGCTCGCCCCATGTCGCATAGCCAAACGCCTCCTTGCGCGGTCACATGCAAAACGCACCGAAAACGAATCTCGTATTATATTCGCCGATCACGCGCGCGGCAAGCAACGCGCGCGCGTTTTTTTTCGGGGCCGCGCGCCTTGAAGGAGGCGGGCGGGTCGGGTATCATCGCCGGACCGGCCGTGCGCCGGAAGAACCTGGAAAGGGTGTTTGCATGAGGCATGCGTTGCTTGCATGGTCGGCCGCCGTTCTGGCGGGCGTCGCGGCCGCCGGTTGGACCGCCGCTGAGGAGACGACCTCGCCGCAGTGGGACGTCTTCCGCGGGGAGATGATCGCCTATCCGGGGCCCTGGTCTTTCGGCCTGCCCAAGGCCCACATCATCCTCGTGAGCGACGAACAGCTGGAGGCGCTTTCGGATCCCGACAGAACCGTGGACATCAGCCTCACCTTCGACAAGCGCGAGGAGAGCCTGCGCCAGGTCTGCGAGCGAGCCCAGGCGTCGGGCGCGCGCACCCTCATCATCGCCTTCGACCATTTCTTCTCGCAGTACCGGGAGGGACAGAAGGGAAAACCGCGCCTCCTCACCCCGGACAAGCAGGAGTACATTGACCGTATCGCCGCCATCAGCCGCTTTGCGGCGGACTATGGCCTCGGGCTGGAACTGAGCCTCCTCTCCCCGCTGGAGATCGGCCCCGGATACGCGGAGCAGACGGGGGAGCAGGGCATGTGGATGCACTACCGCAAGGGACTCCGCGACCCGAAGAGCGGCGCCTACAGCGTCCAGCTCTGGCGGCAGCGCCGCTGGGCGAACAACAAGGGGCCCCTGGACGTCCAGGACGCCAGGGTCCGTGTTTTCGCCTTCCGCGAGCGGGATGTTCACGGAACGCCTTACAGCGTGGTCAACCCCGCCGACATCGTGGAGATCACGGAGACGGCGAACGTGGAGGTCTTCGAGGACCTTGTCGAGGGAAGGGGGGACTATCAGGCCGTTCGGGTTCGGGTGCATGGCACAGGGAAGGGGGACGGCCGGAACCGGGTCCTCGTGGTCCAGCAGTACCACACCCCCGAGATGGACTACTTCAGCCAGAACGCGCTGCCCTATCTCAAGGCCCTGGGCGACCGCTACGCCGATGCGGGCGTGCGCCTGAACGCCCTGTACAGCGACGAGATGCACATCCAGCAGGACTGGGGCTATTTCAGCCACCACGACCACGGCGAGTTTGCCCTGCGCTATGTCAGCCCCGGCCTCGCGCGGCGCTATGCCGAACTCTACGGCGCGGAGTACGCGGATTTCGCCAAGTACCTCGTCTATTTCGTCCACGGACAGGATGACACGGCGAACGACCTGCGGGCGAAAGCGGACCGGATGAACGTTTTTGGCGCGTCCCCCGAGGACATCGCCCGGACCGCCCTGTTCCGGTCGCGGTATTACCGCCTCCTGCAGGACGGCGTGGTGGAGCTGTTCACCGCGGCCAAGGGGCATCTTGAAAGCCGCATGGGGCACCGTCTGGAGACCCGCGCCCACGCCACTTGGGCGGAGAGCCCCACCATTGACCGTTGGGACACCGGGCGGCTCCCGCACCCCCAGGCGCAGTACGAGTACACCCCTAATTTTGTCTGGTCCTGCACGGTGCACCAGGCGGCCTCGGCCTGCCACGACTACTTCCGCTGGGGCGACTATCTCACGGGCAACGGAAACGACCACCCCGAGGGCGGGTGGATGGACCGTAATTATTACGCTCTGTCCCTCGCCTGCTCCACCGGCATTCTTAATGAGGTGCCCCACTCCTACTGTGCCCACTGGGGGATGCCCGGACCGGTCGCCGCGCACCGAAACGCTTTGGTCAGTGTCACCGGCACGGGCGGCCCGGACTTCTATTCCATGGTCGCGGACATGGAGCACCGGGACACCTCCGTGCTGATGCTCTACCCCCTGGACCTTGTCGCCGCGAGCGAACGCTTCGGCAGCTGGATGACCCAGTACGGGTACGCGAACTATGTCACGCAGGCGAAACTGCTGGAGATGGGCCGCGTGGAAAACGGTGCCATTGTCTTGGGTGGACGCAGGTTCACGACCCTCTGCACCCTCTTTGAGCCCTTTCCCGCGCCCCGGCTTCTGGAGATGATGTCCGCCCTCGCGGAACAGGGCGGGCGCGTGCTATGGTCCGGGCCGCCGCCCCTGCTGGACGCCGACGGAAACGCCGCCCTCGCGGCGTGGCAGGCGCTTTTCGGCGCGCAGGTGGCCCCGGAAAACGCCGGCGGGCTCATGCTCCCCGGCCGCATGGCCACCTTCTCCGGCGCGCTCCAGGGGGTTCCCGACATGCCGGTGCTCACGCATTTCCTCGTGGACCGCGTCTACCCCGCCGCCCCGGCGGAGGGGGTGGAACCTGTCGCCCACGTCTGTTCCTGGTGCGCGGGCACCCTCCGGCGGCTGCCTTCGGGCGGAATGCTGGGGTTTCTGGGGTTCCGGCCGCGCGACGACCAGGCGGCTTCCCTCGGTTACGAAACCCGGACGTGGTTCGAGATTCTCGACCGGCTGGGCGCCTACCCGCCCTCCGGCGCGTTTCCCGGTGTGAACGACAACCCGGACCACCTCTCGCGTACAGGCCCCCATCTTGTGTGCCGCTTTCCGAACGGCGCGGTGGGCGTGGCCCCGCATCTGACTTCCGTGCTGGAGGACTGGCCCGGAGGCTTCGCGCGGAAAGCCGAAGAGGACGATGAGATCATGAAGCGGGTCGTGTTGCCCCCCGACCGCGTGGTTCTGCAGGACGCCGCCGTCAACGGACAGAAGGTGTCTTATCAGGGCAGGATGGCCGTCCTGTGGCGCGCCCGCGGCGACGGCTTCCTGGAGGCCTTCTCAGGGATGGACTGCGGCCAAATCACCGTCAACGGGAAAACCACCGTGTTCGCGGAAGCCCCCATGCCCCTCGTCTCCTGGGCGCCCGTTCCCAGTCAACGGCAGGTGCCCGACGGAGCAAAGCTGGTCGTGTTCTTCCAGGGCGCCGGCGTGCTCCGGATCCCCGTGGCCGCATCCATGGGGCTCGCCGGAGAGGCCTGTTCCCAGGGACCTCTTCTTGGAAGCAGGGGTGCCCCGATTCCGGTCACGCTCAACTCGGAGACGCTGGAGATTACCGCCTCCCCGGAGACGGCGGGACGGTGGATTTATGTTCGGTAACGCTGCGGGCCGCCCCTTGGCGATGGATATTATGGTTTTCCCGCCCGCGCAATAAAGGGCTTAGGAAGCGGGTTTCGCTTGACGGATAGCCCTGTTCTTCTTATAATCAGTAAAAGTGAAAATTGCCGGTTTCCTCCGGTGGAAACGGCGAATCAACAGCAGGAAAGGTTCTTCCATGAAAAACCTCGGCGTTGTTCTTGCGGCAGTCCTGACAATCTGCGGGTTTGCCACGGCGGCGACCCTTCCTGGAACCGTGGACATGACCAGAAGTGTCGCCGGTCTGGGGGAGGTGTCCCCCGGAACACTGGGGTTTTCCGTGACGCTGACCATCACCGCCGCCCCGGACATCGCCCCCGCGGTCACCGCTCTGGCCGTGGAGGAGAACGTGCCCGCAGGGTGGGCCTACATGGGGGTCTCCGGCAGCCCGATGCCCATGGAGCGGCTTGACGGCTCGCTTCTCCAGCTTTTCTGGATCGACACGCCGGACATGTCAGCGCCCGTCGTGCTGGAATACTATCTGGAGGCCCCGGCGGCCCAGGCCGACGCGACAATTACGGGAAAGGTGCTCTACCGCACCAACAGCGGGCCCCTGGAGTCCCCCGAAGTCGTCACGCTTCCCAACGAGATCAACTGCCTTTTCCTGACCCGCTCCTCGTCGTTGCCGGGCTACGTCCCGGGTGCCCAGCTGACCTTCACGGTCACGGTCAACAGTTTCTGTCTTGAGGCGGTCACCGCCCTCGCCGTCGTGGAGGTGTGCCCCGCTGGTTGGACCTTTGTTTCCGCCACGGGCGTCGCCGACAACGGCGGGTTGGAGCCTTCTCCCGGCGCGGAGGGGCCCTTTGAGTTTGTCTGGCTGTCGCCCATTCCCTTATTCCCGTACACCTTCACCTACACTGTCGCCGTCCCCGAGTCGCAGGAGGGAGCGGCCGTGGTTTCCGGACAGGCCATCAGCCGCCTCAGCGGCCCGGAACTCCGCTCCCCCATGGTGGACACGTCCCTAGACTACATTGACACGGTTGCCCCGGTCATCGTGCTCAACGGGGGATCCCCGGTCACGGTCGAGTGCGGCGGGGTCTACACGGAGCTGGGAGCGACGGCGACGGACAATGTCGATCCCGTGGTGAATGTCATTGTGGATAACAGCGCGGTGAACACCTCCTCGCCGGGCAGCTACACGGTCTATTACGACGCCGCGGACAGTGCGGGCAACGCCTCGCAGGAAACACGCACCGTTGTGGTCGAGGACACCACGGCCCCCACGGTGGTGATTGACGGCGGAACCACCCAGGCCGGCGCCTGCGGCGTTCCCCTGACGCTGAACACCGCCACCGCTTCGGACGTCTGCCAGGGGTCCGTCGCCGCGACGGTCTTCGATCTTGGCGGCCTCAATCCCGCCGATCCCGCCGTCGGCGTGTATTTCGTGGTGTACGAGGCGGTGGACAGCGCGGCAAACCGCGGAACCGCCACCCTCACGGTCACCGTCACCGACACGGCCATGCCCCTGTTGACGCTCAACGGCGCCAATCCCCTCACCGTGGAATGCGGTACCGCTTTCACCGACCCGGGCGCCACGGCGACCGACACCTGCGCGGGCAACCTCACCCCCGTCATTGTGACGGAAGGCGCCGTTGACACCGCCGTTCCCGGGCTGTATGTGCTGACCTACACCGTTGAGGACCCGTCCGGCAACACCGCCTCGCTGGCCCGGGATGTCCAGGTGGTGGACACGACCCCCCCGCTGATCTCCCTCCTGGGCGCCTCCACCATGACCCTCACCCTGGGCACGGCGTACACCGAGCCCGGGTATTCGGCCTCCGACACCTGCGCCGGCGACCTCACCGGCGGCGTGTCGGTTACGGGAACGGTGAACTCCAACGCTTTGGGAACCTATGTCCTAACCTATTCCGTGTCCGACGGGGAGGGCAATTCCGCCGAGACAACCCGGACGGTCACGGTCATCCTGGGGGCCGCGCCTGAAATCACAATCCTGGGCGAGAATCCCGCCACCGTGGAGTGCGGCGGCACCTACGAGGACGCGGGCGCCACGGCCAGTGACGCGGAGGACGGCGACCTGACCCTGTACATTCTGGTGGACAATCCCGTAGACGCCTCCGTCCCCGGTGTCTATCTGGTTTCCTACGAGGTCACCGACGCCGACCTGAACACCACAACCGCCCAGAGGACGGTGGTGGTGGAGGATGTGACGGCGCCCGTACTCACGCTGCAGGGAGACAACCCGCTGGTCTTACAGTGCGGCGGCTCCTTCTCCGATCCCGGCGCGACCGCGCTGGACGCCTGCCAGGGAAATCTGGACGCGGCCATCGCCGTCTACTCAAACGTGGACATGAGCTCGGCCGGACTCTACGACATGCAGTACGTGGTGCGGGACGCCTCCGGCAATGAAAGTTCCGAAACGCGCTACGTGGAGGTGGTGGACACCGTGGCGCCCATGATCCTCCTCCTCGGCGACAATCCCATGGTTCTGGAGTGCGGCGCGCCCTTTGTCGAGCCGGGCGTGATCGGAAGCGACGCCTGCGACGGCACGGTGGAGGTCACCAGTTCGGCGGCCTTCGTCACCTTCGGGACCGTGGGGCAGGTGACCGTCACCTACACCGCGCAGGACGGCGCGGGGAACACGGCGGAGGCGGTGAGAACCGTCAACATCGTGGACACCACGCCCCCGGCGCTCACGCTGCTGGGTGCCTCCCCGATGGTGGTCCCCCAG
>JAKPUV010000507.1 GCA_029554925.1 Candidatus Hydrogenedentota bacterium
TCGGTCGTGCCCGCGTGGTAGTCCAGCGGCGTGAGCAGGTGCATGTCGCTTTCCATGGAAGGCCCGCGCACATAGCGCCGCAGGGCGAGGTAGGACGGCGGGAAGTGCGACCCGGTGTTGTAGGCGGCGTCCCCGGCGGTGGTCTGCACGTCCGGCCGGTCGGTGAAGTCGGGCTTGTCGTTCTCGGACCCGTCGTGGCACCCGGTGCAGTACCGGTCGAGCACGGGCTGCACCTCGCGGCGGAAGGAGAATCCGCGCTCGGGGCCGAACCACGGCGCGATGTCCGACGGCGCGCGGCGCGCGGCCAGCGTGGAGATGGCGGGCGGCGCGGTGTTCTGCTTCTCGTGGCAGCCCACGCAGGAGAGGGTCTCGCCGGGCATGGCGGTCATCCAGCTCCGCATGAGCTGGAGGGCCTGCCCCTTGTCGTCCAGCGGCTGCACCGACACCGGCGTGTTCGCGGGCACGCGGAAGTACGCGGAGCCGTCGGGCTCCACGGGCACGGTGCCCATGACCCGCTTGATGTCCCACGGCCCGTCGAGCCCGACGCGGTTGATCTGCCCGCCGACGCCGTGGTACGCGAAGTGGTAGGTGAAGAGGCGGAGCTGCTTGACCGTGCCGCGCGGCACGCCCTTGAGCCCCGGTCCGGCGTAGACGTCGCTCATGTACACCACCGCGTCATTCCGCGCCGGGTTCACGCGGGCCGGCACCACCGGCGGCTTCGGCGTCGCGCGCAGGGGCAGCGGCTCCAGCAGGGCGTTGCCCCGCAGCTCCTTGAGCAGCGTCATGTTGTCAAACACGTCCACGAGGTACACGCCCCACAGCGACGCGGGGCGCGGCTTGGCGGCGACGATGAAGTACTTGTCGCTCAGGGGGAACGGGTGCAGGAACTTCGGCCAGGACGCGCCGACCAGCCCGTCCAGAATCACGGGGTCCACCTTCTTCCCGCGTCCGGGGATGCGCTGGACCACGCCGTCGGCCTCGAAGCGCTCCTTGGCGGGGTCGAACAGCACCAGCTCGCCCATGCGCGGGACATCGTGGTGCCCGCCGACCACCGCGGCGACCATCGTGGGATGGCCCGGCACGGGCCGCGCGTAGAACATGGCGTTGGGCCAGTAGGAGTTGCTGCCGTAGTACTCCATCTGGCTGGTGCCGTCGGGGTTCATGTGGAACAGGATGCGCGACACGAAGTGGGGGATGTCCGAGTACTCCCAGCGCAGGTACAGCACCCGGCCGTTGTTGAGCAGCGTCGGGCACCAGTCGTGGTCCTGTTCGAAGGTCAGCCGCCGGATCGCGCCTGTCGGCGGGTCGTAGCGGTAGATGTTGGAGACGTGGGACGACCCGGTGACGCAGGGCACGCCGACGAAGGGCGCGGTGGACGTGAAGAGGAGCGCGCCGTCGGGCAGGTAGCACGCGTCGTAGTTGTCCACGTCCGGCTCGGTGACCAGCGCCAGCTCGCGCGGCGTCCGGTCGGCGAGGGCCATCTCGTGGATCTGCCAGCGGCCGTTGGCCCCCGGCATGGAGAAGAGCACCCGGTCCGCGTCGAAGTGCAGGTCCACGTCGCCGACGAACACGTCCTTTTCCGGGCGGTACAGCGGCGCGAGCTTCCCGTCGTCCAGCGGCGACAGGAGCATCAGCTCGTTGTCGAATCCGGACATCGGCAGCGTGGAGTTGCTCTCCCAGTTCTGCGGCAGGCCGAGCTGATTGTGCGAACGCCGGATGAGCAGGAGGGTGTCAAAGTCCAGCAGCGGGTTGGCCAGCAGGGCGCGCCGCGCCAGGGCCTCCCACCGGGCCAGCCGTTCGGCGGCCCTCTTGTTCCCCGAGGCGGCCTTCTCCCGCAGGGCGGGGGCCTCCGCGCGGGCGCGCTCCAGTTCCGCGCGGTCCTCCGCCGTCACGGAATACTTCTCGCCGTGGGTCTTCTGGAGGTCGTCCACGGCGAGGCACACGGCCTCGAAATCCACCCCCGGCGCGCGCTCCGCGGCGGCGCGGGACATCCCCCCGCCCGCCAGCAGCAGGGCCAGCGCGGCGGCGATCAGGCGCGCCTTCCGCCCGGACGGGGCGGGGCGGGTCATTCGGGGTCTCCGAGGGCGGCGGCGTCGGCGCGGATCCGCGCCACGTCCGCCGGGTCGAGCGTGAGGGCGCCCGCGGCGGCGTTCTGCACGGCCTGGGCCTCCGTGCGCGCGCCGCAGAGCACGTGCGACACGCCGCGCTGGGCGGCGGTCCAGGCGATGACGAGCTGCGCCAGGGAGCAGGCGTATTTCTCCGTGAGGCCCTTCCAGCCGTCGAGCATGGCCAGCACCTTCGGGCGGTTGGACAGCTTGAACCACGGGTTCCACGCCTCGTTGTTGCGGAACTCGTTCGGGTCGAAGACCCGGTCCATGCCGACCTTGCCCGTGAGCAGGCCCTGCTCCAGGGACATGTAGGTGAGGGTGCCGACATGGTTGTCGGCGCAGTAGGGCAGGATGTCCGCCTCCGGCGCGCGGAACAGCAGGCTGTAGCGGAACTGGTCGGACGCGACGGGGCCGCAGGCCCGGTGCCGGGCGAGCTGCTCCACGCTCACGTTGGACACGCCGATGGCGCGGATCTTCCCCTCGTCCTTCAGTTTCAGGAGGAAGGCCATCGTGTCCTCGATGGGCGTCAGGTCCGGCTCCTTCGAGGGCCAGTGCGGCTGGTAGAGGTCTATGTGGTCCGTGCCCAGGCGGCGCAGGCTGTTCTCGATCTCCACGGCCAGCGTGTCCGGCCGCAGGCTGATGTAGGTCTCGTGGCCGTCAAACGCGAAATGGAACGACCCGCGCT
>JAKPUV010000510.1 GCA_029554925.1 Candidatus Hydrogenedentota bacterium
ACCGCCGCCGCACCGGTCATCCCGGTGCCCGACGCCCGCGACAGCTCTTCCATGCGCGGCTGGTCCGCCGCGCCCACCCCCGTCGTCGCCCCGATGAAGTTGAGCACCAGGTCGCCCCGTTTTGACGCGTCGTAGTAGGCGTACTCCACCGCGCCGGTGGCCGTCCCGCTTGCCTCGCCCCAGTCGCCCTCGAAGGGCGCGGCCGTGCCCGGAAAGTCCGTCATGTCCGCCCCGCGCACGCACGCCGTCGTCAGCACCGCGGCGAACGGATCCTGGTAACTGCTGCTGAATCCAATGGAGACCTCCCCCGAAGCGCCCGAGGAGGGCGCCGGCAGGCGGCGGTAATAGACCACCGTCCGCATGTCCAGCGCAGCCATGCCGTCCGTCTCGGCGATGAGGTACGAGGCCCCCCCCCACCTCCAGGAAACTCACCTGGGCGCCCAGCGGCGACCCGGTGCTCACCGCCACCAGGATCATCTCCGTTCCGGCGGGAACGGCGATGTCCTTGCTGACCTCGTCGCCGTCAGAGGTCATGAAGTGGAAGGCCTCCGATTCCAGCACCTCCAAGGGCGCGGGGGGAAACTCCTGGGCCTGAGCGGTTCCCCCGGGAACCAAGAAGGCCGCCACGGCGGCCAGCAGGATGATAAAGGACACACTACCCGGACGATGCGAATGGGGTTTCATTTAACCGTTCTCCCTTGGACACACTTCAAACACACGCATTCACAGGGTACCACAGAAAAGGGAAATTCGCAATGGATAATTGGGAAAAACTCCCAATATTGAGGAATAGGGGGGGTGTAAGCCGGGCTTTACGCCGAGGGGCGGATCAAACGGCGGGCGGGTCCATGCCCATGGCCGCCCAGTCCTCGCGCGCGGGGCCATAGGTGCCGGGCACCCGGAGCCCGGCCAGACGCATCAGCGCCGTCATCTGCCCCCGGTGATGGATTTCGTGGCGCACCAGCACCTGGAGCGTCAGGCCGCGCGGCCAGGTCTCGCCGTACATGTTGTCCGTCACGGACAGGGTGTCATCGGTCCACTCCGCCGCCACCCGCTCCGCGAGCTCCGCCGCCGCGCGGCTGTGGGCCTCGGCGATGTCCGCGGCGCGCGCGGGCACCGGCGCCCCGCCGTCCACGGAAGACAGGTGCAGCCCCGTCCGCTCCATCATCTCGGGGAGGGTGGTGACGATGTGCCAGGCGATCCGGCCGAGAGTGCGGTCCTCCGCGCCGCCCGCAGGCTGCGCGAGCGCGGCGTCCGTGAGCGCCGTCATCACGGCGCGGGTCATCCCCGACTCGCTCTTCCAGTCTTCCAGAAATTCCGCCACACGCGTGTAAGCCATGGTTTAGCCCTTCATCGGCCCCGGTCAGGGGCCTTTCCCGCAGACTACCCCCGGACGCCGCCCAAATGCAACGAAAGACCGCCCGGCTTCCGTGCTCTCCGTGTGTTCCGTGGTGAACTTCTCAGGGCCGCACCGCGAGGCAGTGGGTGTCCCGGGCCAGCGCGGCCAGCAGGGGCAGCGCCGTGCCGGGGGGCGTTTCCCTGCGGATGCAGGCGTCCTCCAGGAAGGCGTGGAGCGCGGTTTCGCGGTCCGGCGTCCCCGCCGAAGAGGCGTCTCCAAGCGAGACCCCGGGGCTGTATTCGGGGGTTTCCATGTCCGGACGGCGGTGCTGGAGCGCGGCCATGGGGGCCGGGTGGGCCGCCGCGTCGAGGGCGGCGAACCGGCGGCCGACATCGCCGCCCGCCCCCCCGACCAGGGCGAGGCGCAGGTTGCCGCGCCGGGCCTGGTCGCGGCAGGTGTGTCCTGCGCGCGCGAGGATTTCGGCCGCCATCCTTTCGCGGGCGGCCAGGTCGTCGGACAGGAGGTCCAGGCACTCCCGCAGCCCCTCCAGGGCGGTCTCGAACACGAGGTCCTCGGCGCGGAGCGGCGGGGCGTCGCCCCCGGCCAGCAGTCCGAGGGGCCCGCGCGCCCCGGCGACCAGCAGCTCCTCCACGAAGCGGCGCTTTTCCGCATGGGCGCGGGCGGCCGCCGCGAGGGCGCCGTCCAGATGCCGGAGGAGTCCGGGCAGGCCGTCCTCCGCCACGAGGGCGGCACGGGGCAGGTTGACGCTGACCCGTTGCGCGACGACGCGGGGGCCCTCGTCGGCGCCGCGGTCAAAGCGGGCCTCCGCAGCGCCGCCGGCCTCCATGAGGGCGCCCAGGGGGGCTAGCATCTCGAGCGCGGACGGCCCGTCGAAGTCGGCCGCGCGCAGCAGGATTTCCGCCCCCGGCTCCGGGAGGGGCATGTCGGCGGCGGCTTCGGCGAGCACGGAAAAGACCGCGCCGGCGGCGCGCTGCGCCGTGAGGACATGGAGGTCGTAGGGTTCCCCGCCGGGGTTGCCGCCGGGGGCGACGGCCTCGCGGAGGGCGGCGGCGGGGCCGGGGGTCCAGTGGGCGCAGAGGCGCGCCGCGGGGCCGGCATCCGGACGCGTGAGGGCGTGGTGGGCGAACTCATAGACGACCATCCGCGCGAACTGCTCCAGCTCCGCGTCCCCCCGGCCGGCGAGGAAGGGGGCGGCGGAGAGGTTGTAGCCGTCCCAGCAGAGGCTTTCACAGAAGAGGGGCTCCAGCAGCGCGTGGCGCCGCAGCCACTGCGAGAGGAGGGCGTCCGGGGATTCGGGCGGCGGGGCCAGCACGGCGCCGCGCACCCGCAGCCCGCCGCGCAGGAAGGGGGCCAGATCAAGGCGGGCGGAGTACAGCCGGTCCACCTCCTCCAGGTGGTGGAGGTGGATGTCGCCGAAGAGGTGCGCCGCCACGGTGTCCTGGGAGAAGACCTCGGTGAGCGCGTACTCGCGCTTGAGGGCCTTCGCCAGCACGCGGGCGGTGGTGTCCGGGGTGCCGTGCATGGTCTCGGGGGTCTGCCCGCGCAGCATGCGGGCCGTGTCGTAGAGGGGCACGCCCAGGCGCTGCTGGCGCTCGCGCGCCTCGCCGAGCCCCTGCTCCACGAGGGCGGCGCCCGCCAGCTCGCGCAGGAGCGACGTGGTGGGCGCCGTGATGCCCGCGCGGGCGACATGCTCCTCCACCGTCACGGCCACCAGGTCGGCCGTCGCGCGGTCGAGCCCCGTCTCGCGCACCAGCGCCCCGGCGATGCGGGCGCGGTCCCAGGGCCGCATGCCGCCCTGGCTGTCGCGCACGCGGACCGCGGCCCAGTCGAAGCCGCCGGGCTCCTCGGGCGCGCGGGCCTCGCGGATCTCGCGGAGCACGGCGCGCAGGTCGCCCTCGCGCAGGCGGCGCATGCGCGCGCGGCGCTCGCGGTCCCGGGTGAAGGCGAGCGCCTCCGTCACATGGCCCATGTGGATTAGCACCCGCTCCACCGCGTCGTCCACCTGGTCCGTGGTCGCCGACCCGCCCGCGAGGGTTTTCTGGAGGAAAAGGGCGACGGCGTTGGCCATCCCCTCCGCCGCGGGGCGGTCGATGGGGCCGCCCGGGCCGCCGCAGCCGGTCAGCGCGGCGACGATCCGCGCGCGGTCAAAAGGCTCCACCGTGCCGTCCGCCTTCACCACCGTGCACAGCGGCTTCGGCGGCTCGGCGTCGGCGAAGGGCAGGGAAAGCTGCCGGTCGCACAGGCCCTCCTCCCCGAAGAGGCTGTCTTCGGGGCGGGGTTCCTCCTCATGTGCGCGGTCGGTCATGGGCGTCCTGTCCGGGGGTGTCTGCGCCGTCTCGCGGCGGCCGACCAGTGTAGCCAACACCGTCCCGCCGGGGCAAGCGCGGCGCGGGGTCAGCGCCCGGCGGCCTCGGCGGCGCGCCGCGCCCGGTTTATGGCCTCGCGGGGCGGCGCCTCCTGCCCGGGCGGCGCGAGGCGCAGGGCCTCCCCATAGGCCCGCACCGCCTCGGCGTACTTTCGGCCGCGCTCCCGCGCGAGACCCAGGCAGAACCAGGCGTGGCGGCGTTCCGGGTGCGCGACGGTCATGGCGGCCCACATGTCCTCCAGTTCCTCGATTCTTCCTTCGGCGGCATGGGTGCGGTCCAGGGCGGCGTAGGCGTCATAGAGCTCCGGGTCCAGCTCCAGCGCGGCCAGGAACCCCCCCTTGGCGTCGTCCAGCCTGCCCTGAAGCTCCAGCACGCGGGCCTCGCCCAGCCGCCCCCGGGAAATGGATCCGTCGAGGGCGCACGCCCGGCGGTACAGGGTGAGCGCCTCATCCAGCCGGTTCTCCGCCGCCACATGGTCCGCCCACGCGCACAGCGCGCGGGCCAGGGCCGCGCGGGGCGGTGCCTCCTGCCCGGGCGGCGCGAGGCGCAGGGCCTCCTCATAGGCCCGCACCGCCTCGGCGTACTTTCGGCCGCGCTCCCGTGCGAGCCCCAGGCAGAACCAGGCGTGGCGGCGTTCCGGGTGTGCGGCGGTCATGGTGGTCCACATGTCCTCCAGTTCCCCGATTCTTCCTTCTGCGGCATGGGTGCGGTCCAGGGCGGCGTAGGCGTCATAGAGCTCCGGGTCCAGCTCCAGCGCGGCCAAGAATCCCCCCTTGGCGTCGTCCAGCCTGCCCTGAAGCTCCAGCACGCGGGCCTCGCCCAGCCGCCCCCGGGAAATGGATCCGTCGAGAGCGCACGCCCGGCGGTACAGGGTGAGCGCCTCATCCAGCCGGTTCTCCGCCGCCACCCCGTCCGCCCACGCGCACAGCGCGCGGGCCAGGGCCGCGCGTGTTTCCCCGCCCTCGCCGTCTGGAGACAACTGCAGTGCGCGCTCGTAGGCGTCCACAGCGGCGTCCGGCCTCCCCAGCGTCTCCAGGGAGACTCCCAGCCAGAACCACGCGTGACGCCGTTCGGGGTGTTCCGCGGTCATCTCCCGCCACATTCGCTCCGCCCCCGCCGGATCCCGCCGGGCCGCATGGATGCGGTCCAGCGCCGCATAGGGGCCATGGGCGTCCGGGGCAAGCGCGATGGCCTCCAGGTGCGCCTGCGCGGCCTCCTCCAGCCTGCCCAAGAGTTCCAACGCGCGGCCCGCCGCCTCTTTGGCGCAGGGCAGGGCGCCGGCGACGCCGTTCGCCCGGTCAAAACAGGCCAGCGCCTCCTCCGCCCGCCCCCCGTCAAGAAGGGCCTTTCCCTTGGCGCACAGCACGCGCCCAAGCGCCTCAGACGTTCCCTGTCCGGCATCCACGTCCGCAGCCAAAGCCAACGCCCGCTCATAGGCGGCCACTGCGGGATCGTAAAGGCTCCGGCGTTCCCGCGCCAGCCCCAGGCAAAACCAGGCCTGGCGGCTCCGGGGATGCGCCGCTGTCAGGTCCAGCCAGAGACGCTCCAGCTCGTCCAGGCGGCCCCGTTCACTGTAAATGCGGTCAACCTCCTTGAAGGCATCATATGATTCCGGGGCGAGATAGACCGCCTCCAGATACTTGGTGATCGCGGCGTCTTCCTCCCCGCGCGATTCCAGAACCCCCGCCTCCCCGCACAACGCCGCCGCGCGATAGGAGTAGTCGGGCAGCCCCGTCGCGGCAAGAACCGTCACCGCCGCCGCCCGGAAGGCGGCCTGCCACTTCCGCTCCCGGGGCAGACGCAGGGGCCAGGCGTCCATGCCCTGCACGCGCCGGTACTGTTCCAGGGCCTCCTCCGCGCGCCCGGCGTTCTCAAGCGCCCTTGCTAGGAAGTACCGTTTCATGGGGCACAGGGGCTGCCTGGCCGCCAGTTCCGTCCACGCGCGGACAAGTTCCCCGGTGTCCTCTTGCGTCAGAAAGTGTTCGGTCAACCCGTCCGCCCGGTCCCTGTCATTGTCGAACCGCACAAGAGCCGCCCGAAGGTCACTGAGGTCGGGATAGGTGTGCGGCTCCGGAAGTTTCGGGGGAGGCCCCGCAGGCCACCGGAAGACACCCACCTCGACAGTGCCCTCCCCCTCCATCTCCAGCGTCAGGGTCCCCGGCGTCTCTTCCGGGAAATAGCCATAATGGCACCGTTGGACATCTTCCGGAAACGGGAAATCCTCCAGGGGGACAGCCCACTCCCGCAGCACTGTGCCGTCGGCCGCCATTCTGCGGAACCTCAGCGGCGTCCGGTTGGGGGTTCCCGGCGGCACATCCACGATGACGAGCAGCGGCCCGCCGCCGAAAATGTCCTTGACAAAACCGGCCCCGTCCGCACCGGCGGACAGGGGCGCGCAATAGCGCCACTGCCTGTCCCATTCGCGCCAGCGGTCCGGATGCGGTTCTCCGGAGCCTCCGGAGCGCCACGGGGGAAGCATCCAGTCCCCCTGGGCAAGATCCGGTGTCACGCGGTCTTTCTGGTCCGGGTGTTCCTGCAAAAAGCGGACAAGGTCCCCCGCCGGAACGAAGGCGCCGTAGTCCCGGATAATCGCGGCAAGGGCCTTCCGGTCGTTGCGCACGAAGAGCGATCCCAGCCGGTCGTTGTCCGTGTTAAGGGCCGCCACATACCGGTCCAGCAGGGGGGCTGTTTCCGGACACCCGGCCACATAGCCAAGACGGTGCCCCATCTTCTCATGATGCAGCAAGAGAAAGGTCGGTCTGCGATTTGCCAGAATTCCGTGCCAGTTGATGATCCCCCCCGCAGGGACCCGGTGGGTGCAGGGATCCTCCCGCAGGACCAGTCCCCGGTCCGTCAGGCCGAACAGTTCGACCGTCGGAACAGACTTCAGCAGGAAGGGGGGGAACCCCCCGTTCTCTGCGAGCATGAGGTCATCGGGCTCTTGAGACAGCAGGGACTCGTCAACATGATTGTCGAGGAAATACTCCTCCTCCGTTTCCCACGACCCCATCAGGACAAAACGGTCGCCGAGGGAGTGGACGGACTCGCGCAGCTTGTGCGGGGCAAAGGAAAAGAGACAGCCCGTCGCGAGCGCCGCCGCCACAAGAATCTTCCCCCCCCGCCCGCCGCGCCGCCAGGCAAAAGCGGCGCCGGCGGCCGCCAGCAGCGCGATAATTCCATAATACGGCGTCAATAGCCGGTATTCCGCCATCCAGTCGCCGCCGTTGCGCACCACGATGACGGCGTTCCCCCCCGCCGCCAGGAGCAGAAAGAGCGCCGCCGCCCGCCGTTTGCCGTCGAACAGCGGGAGCGCCGCCAAGGGGAGCATCCACGGCCCAAAAACCCAGACATATTCCCGCGCGTACGCCAGCCCCGGACGGAGCGACGCGGACAGGGGCACGCTCCCCTTCGCCCGCAGGGTGTTCGGAACGATGTCGCCGTAATAGGCCCAGCGCGCAACCACCATCGCCACCACCATCCCAAGGATCACCCCCGCCCACACCAACCCCCGTTTCCAAGACAGCCGCCCCGAGAAAACCTCCCAGCCCAACCACACCACGGCCAGCGCCGCGAAGGCGGGCGCCTCCGGGCGGTTCCCCAGGAGCAGGAACACCCCCGCCGCCAGCACGGCCGGGCGTTCCAACGCGATGCCCGCGCACAGCAGCGACGCCCCCAGGAACACCGCGCTTCCCTCCAGCCCGTTCTGGAATCCCGCGGGCAGCGCCGTCATGCAGGCCACCGGCAGCAGGGGCAGCACGGAGAGCCAGGACCCGCGTCCAAACCACTCCCGCGCCACCCGGGCAAGCACCCACCACCCCGCCACCGCGTGCAGGAAGATCAGCAGCGTGCAGGCCAGCCCCTTCGGCATGCCCAGGGCGTACAGCGCGGCGTTGCACAGCGCCCAGTACGGGTTGCTGATGCCCTCCACATACTCGCCGGGGTTGTAGACCAGCCCCCGCCCCTCCGCGAGGTTCCGCGCGTAGCGGAAGGTGATGAAGCAGTCCTCCCCCTTGATCCCCGCAAAGGCCAGCAACTGGCCCAGGAAAAGGAGGAAAAGGAGGGCGCGGGCAAGGGACACTGCCCGGACGGAACACGGAGCGGGCGGGGGTGTGCTGGTCTCTGTATCAGGCATCGGGCCTCAGACTCCTGGCGGCAATGCTACCATGTCGGGGGAGGACTGTTCCCGCTCCTCCTCCGCGCATCGGATCGCCCGCTCCATCGCCTCACGGGGCGGGGCCTCCTGCCCCGGCGGTGCGCGGCGAAGGGCCTCCTCATAGGCCTGCTCGGCCTCCCTGTACCAGTGCTGGCGCTCCAGCGCAAGACCCAGGCAAAACCAGGCGTGTCGGCGCTCGGGGTGGGCAGACGTCATGCCGGACCAGAGTTCTTCCAAGGCTGCCAGGTCTCCGCGCGCGGCGTGAATGCGGTCCAGCGCGGAGTAGGCGTCATAGGCCTCGGGGGAGGACTCCACACAGGCGCGGTAGCCCGCCAGGGCGGCCTCCGTGTCTCCGGTCAGCTCCGCCAGCCTTGCCCTGCCCAGAAGCACGCAGGGGGCGTCCGGCGAAAGGGATTCCGCCTCGTCCAGTGGGCCGCGCGCGTCGTCTGTCCTTCCTTCCGCAAGCGCCGTCCCCGCGGCGGCGCACAGCGCCCGGACCATCGCCTCACGGGGCGGGGCCTCCTGCCCCGGCGGTGCGCGGCGAAGGGCCTCCTCATAGGCCTGCGCGGCCTCCCTGTACCAGTGCTGGCGCTCCAGCGCAAGACCCAGGCAAAACCAGGCGTGTCGGCGCTCGGGGTGGGCAGACGTCATGCCGGACCATAGCTGTCCCAGCGCCGCGACATCCCCTCTTGCCGCATAGATTCTGTCGAGGGCCGAGTAGGCGTCATACGCGTCGGGCAGGGACTCAATGCAGGCGCGGTAGGCCGCCTCGGCGCTTCCGGCATCACCCTGAAGCTCCGCAAGCCGCGCTTTTCCCAGCATCACCCGGGGGGATCCCGGCGCCAGGGACTCCGCCTCGTCCAGCGGCGCGCGGGCATCGTCTTTCCGCCCTTCCGCGAGCGCCGTCTCCGCCTCGGAGCACAGCACCCGAACCAGAGGCCAGCGCGAGCTTTCAGCCAGGCTTCCGGAAGAGATGGCCAGGACTTTCCGGTAGGCCTGCGCGGCCCCGGCATAGTCGCCCAGACCCTCGCGGGTCATGCCCAGCCAGAACCAGGTCTGTCCTGAATTCGGCTGCTCCGTCACCAAGCCCTCCAAATGGCGGCAGAGCTCCTTTAGGCTGCCCTTGGCCGTGTGCAGGCGGTACAACGCTTCATGGGACTCAAAGCGTTCCGGCTGGCGCCGCAGAACGCCGTGATGCGCCCGCATGGCGGCGTCCCCCTCCCCCGCCGCCTCATATATGCGCGCCTCCCCGGCCAGCGCGTCCGCGGCAAGGGAGTGGTCGGGAATCCCCAGCCCCGCAAAGAAGCCGACGGCGGCCCTTTTCAGCGCCGCCTGCCAGGGAGTCGTCTCCGGCAGGCGGAGGCTCCAATGTTCCATGTCGCGCACCCGCCGGTATTCTACCAGGGCTTCGGCATGGCGTCCGGCAACCTCCAGCGCCCGCGCAAGGAACCACGCCCGTGTCGGGCACCCGGGCCGGGCCGCCGCAAGACCGCGCCATTCGGCGACCAGACCCTCCGAGTCCCCCGCGTCCGCATACAGGCGGGTGAGGGCTTCGCCTTGATGTATGGGGTTCTTGTAGACGGCGAGGAGCCCGCGCAGGTCGGTGATGTCAGGATAGACGTGGGAGGCGGGCAGCGGGGGGGGCAGCCCCCGGCACCATCTGCCGGTGCCCACCAACACCTCTGCCGCTTTGCGCGCGGTGATCTCCAGGATCAGGACTTCGTCCTCCACGGGCGGGCATTCCGGAAGAAAGGCGTAGTGACAGCGATACTGTCCTGCGGGAAGGGGAGACTCGTCCGTGTTCAGCGTCCAAAGCGCCGCCCCGCCCGACCGGCGGCAGACGATCTCCAGGCCGTCCTGTCCCGGCGGCAGGTCCAGCGTGAGCAACAAGGGCGCGCCGTCCGCAGGAAGGGGTCTGGTGAAGCGGTTCAGGCCCTCATGGAGGGGGATTTTGGCGCAGAAACGCTGGCGCTGGTTTCCCTCCCACTGCTGCCACGCCTCCGCCGGGCTTTCCGCGCCGGTGTCGGCGCTCCAAGGGGGAAGCGCCCACGGCCCGCGGGCATTGTCGGCGGGAAGGGACAACAAGACGGCCGGGTCCTGTTGAAGGACAGAGACGACATCCGAAGCGGGGCAGAAGAACCCGTAATCGCGGATGAACTGCTCCAGAGACGCCCGGTCGTCCCGGACCAGGAACACGCCGAAAGGATCCAGTTCGGTGTGCTGCGCCACGACGTAACGGTTTAGCAGCGATGCCGTCCCGGAACAAGGGGCTGCGCCTATCAGTTTCTCCCCCAGAAAGCCTGTCGCAAAGAGAAGGTAGGGGGGCCGTCTTCCCGCGAGCATGCCATCCCAGTTGATGACACCCCCGTTGGGAACCAATTTGACGCACAGGCTTTCCGAGGCGACCAAATCACGGTCCGTGAGCCCGAACATCTCTATGACGCGGACGGACTTCATCCGGAAGGGAGGCCATCCTCCATTCTCCGCCACCAGCACGTCATCCGGTTCCCGGGAGAGCACCTTTTCCGTGACATGGGGGCTTAGGTGGAAAACGTCCTCTTCCTCCCATGTCTCCATGAGTGTCCAGCGGATGGGAAGGTCCGACAAGGCGTCCCGCAGACTGGCATAATCTAGGGCAAGCAGGGTGCCCGACAGGAAGACGGCCGCAAGGGCGGACCGCCAGAGCGGGCTACTGCGCCGCCAGACCACGGCAAAACCGGCTGCCGCCAGCAGCGCGACAATCCCACAATACGGGGTCAGCAGGCGGTAATGCCCTATTCCATCTCCGGCATTGCGCACCACCACCGCCGCGTTCCCCCCCGCCACCACAAGCAGAAACAACGACCGGGCCCGCCACGTCCGGTCCAGGAGCGGGAACGCCGCCAGCAACAGCAGTCCCGGCCCCATCA
>JAKPUV010000519.1 GCA_029554925.1 Candidatus Hydrogenedentota bacterium
GTGGAAAGCGCGGCGCTCTTCGTGAACAAGCGGGGGGTGCGCAAGATCGCGGTTCTGCTGAACCCCATAACCGCGCCGCCCTTTGAATGGACCTCCAAGTACGGCAGCGTCACGTTCAACCAGATCGCCCGGGAGTTTCCCTGCGGCGGCATGAACGAGGCCGGACTGGTGGTGGAGGTGATGGTGACGGACCAGCCAGCGCATTCGGACCCCGGCGGACGGCCCGCCGTGGGCAATCTCCAGTGGATCCAGCAGCAGCTCGACTGCCACGCCACGGTGGCCGAGGTGATCGCGCACGCGCAGGACGCCGCCATCTTCAACGAGGTCGGCACAAACCTGCATTATCTCGTCGCGGACGCCTCGGGCGACGCCGCGGCTGTGGAGGTGGTGGACGGCAAGACGGTCTGCCACCACGGCGCCGGGCTGCCGCACAAGGTGCTGGCGAACAACGGCTACCGCGAGCATCTGGAGGACCTGGGCGGCTACAGGATGTTCGGCGGCCGCGACGCCCTGCCCGGCGGCGAGGGGTCCAAGGCGCGCTTCGTGCGCGCCGCCGACGGGGTGGCCAAGTACCGCCCGGGCGACGCCGCCCACGCCGTGGCGGGCGCCTTCCGCATCCTCGACGACGTGGCCCAGGACGACACCCAGTGGCGGATCGTCTACGACATCCCGTCGCGCCGCATCCACTACCGGACCCTGTCGCGCGCCGACATCCGCACGGTGGACGCGAAGGCCTTCGACTACGCCTGCGCCTCGCCGGTGCGCATGCTGGACGTCAACGCCCCGGCGAAGGGCGACGTCACGGGGGCCTTCACGGACTACACGCCCCAGGCCAACCAGCAGCTGGTCCTCGCCGCCTTCGACGGAGTCAGCTTCCTGCGCCCGTACAAGCGCGTGGCCTCCCTCCTGCTGCCCCTCTACCCCGAAATGTACACGACCTGCGGCGAAACCAAACCCGCCGGGAGGTAGCCCCATGCGCGCCCTGATCATCCCCGTCTGCCTCGCGGCGGGCTGCGCCGCGCACGCTGAAACGCCCCTGATCGCTCCGGAGGATGTGGTTTTCCTCCGGGAACTCGCCGAAGCAACCCTCGAGGCGTCGCGGGTGCGGCCGGGGGAAACCGTCGCGGGGATCGGGCCGAACAGCTCCGGCGGTACCCTGATCCGCCCCGGGGGGCGCAACGCCTACCCCGCCTACTGGATCCGCGACTACGCCATGTCTCTCGAATCCGGCGTGGTCCCACTGGAGGAGCAGCGCCACGCCCTGACCGTGGCCGCCGCGCATCAGGTGGACAAGGAGACCGTCCTGCCCACGGGCAGCCGCCTGCCCGTCGGGTCCATCCCGGACCACATCTCCTTCGGCGGCGTGCCCATCTATTTCCCGGGCATCCTGGAGGACTACGAAAAGCAGGGCGGCGAGCAATGGGGCCTTCTCCCCTGCCTCGACGACCAGTACTTCTTCATCCACATGGCCCGGCAGTTCCAGCTCGCCGCGCGGGAGGACGCCTTCCTGCGGGAGACGCACGGGGGAAAGACGCTCTTCTCTCGGCTGGAGGCCGCCTATGCCATGCCCCCCTCCGATCCCGGCACCGGACTGGTGCGTGTGGGCACGGAAAACCGGGGTGTGAATTTCGGCTTCTTCGACACGGTCACCCACACGGGCGACCTGCTCTTCTGTTCCGTCCTCAAGCACCGCGCCGCCATGGAAATGGCTGACATGGCCACGCCCGCCGGACAGCCGGAGCGGGAGGCCTTCTACCGCACCGAGGCGGCGCGCATCGCCGATGCCCTCCCCCGGGTCTTCCAGCGGCCCGACGGATGGTTCGCCGCCAGCACCGGCACCAGCGCCCAGCCGGACGTCTGGGGCACCGCGTTCGCGGTGTGGACCGGCGCGGTGACCGGGGAACCGGCCCGGCGCGCCTGCGCGGCCCTGGCCAAAGCCCTCCGCGACGGCACCATCGCGTGGGAGGGCGGCATCCGCCATGTGCCCCAGGACCTGGACTACTCCGCGAAGGCCGTCTGGGAGAAGTGCCTCGCCGCGCGCAACCGCTACCAGAACGGCGCCTACTGGGACACCCCCGTCGGCTGGGTGGCCCATGCCGCCGCGCAAACGGACCCGGAGGCCGCCGCCGCCCTCGTGCGCGACTATCTCGGCCAGCTCCGCGCCGACGACTTCCGCAAGGGCGACGCCTTCGGCGCCCCCTGGGAATGCCGCCACCCCGAGGACAACCACCGCCAGAACCCCGTCTACCTCACCAGCGTCACCGCCCCGCTGGCCGTGTTCCTGAGCGACACCCCCCCCTTCTGCGGAATAGCTGTCCCCGGGGTCTCCAAACAGGATGCTGTGAGGACCGAAGGCTCTCCGGGCACGAGATGGCTGCCAATGATTTAGAAGTACTCAGCCTCGCCACAGCCTGCCGGTTGCTCTCCGCCCCACATCCCGAACGTGGAAATGGCCGAAAACGAAAGTCTTGTGCATCCCGGAGGGATGCAGGACATTAGCCGGTGGTTGAGCGAAGCGATACCACCGGACAGCAGGCCCCCCATTCTTCAGGAACCCCGGCAGGGGTTCAGGACACGCAGGTTCCCGTTGTTGGCCCCGAAGTCCCGCACCCCTGCCGGGGTGCCAGAAAGGAAGGGAGGAAACCTGGTCCCGGTGGTGTCGCTTCGCTCAACCACCGGCTAATGGCTCTCACCCCTCCGGGGTGAAGAGGAAAAGAACACCCGTGGCCATAGCTTCATGAGCAGAGTCTCCGTCCACGGCAGTCAGGGGCTCGCGATGACGTGTGTTTTTGCGTCTTGGCGAAGGCGCGCAGCACCTGAAGCCGTCTCGTTCTCGCCCCGGCGTCGGATCTCATGGCGTCTTGTCCTTCAACCGTAGGCCCCGTGCCGTTGGACCCCTGCGGGGCGGCTGACGTATGCTGTCCCTATAGTCGGAGCGGCTATCTGGAGGATTTGTCATGCTGTTTTCCGCGATGCTGTTTACGGCGGGGTGCGCGTTGTGCGCGGCCCCTGAGGCGGCGCTGCCGCCGCTGCTGCTGAAACATGAGCCGTTTGTGGAGTATCTGAAGGTATCGGGGGAGCCGGTGCCGGATTTTGACGCGATGCCGTCGGAGGCGCCGCTGCCGCTGCCGCTGCACCCGCTGGTGGACGGCGTGCGCCGGGACATCACGACGCCGGAGGCGTGGCGCGCGGAGCGGGCGCGGATGATGGGCCTGCTCCAGCACTGGATTCTGGGGAGCGTGCCGCCCGCCCCGGACAACCTGGAGGCGGAGGTGCTCTCGGAGTCCACGGAGCCGTCGGGGGTACGGGTGCGCGAGGTGAACCTGCGCTTCGGCCCGGAGCACAAGGCCCACCTGTGGGCGAAGCTGTACATCCCGCCGGGGCCGGGGCCCTTCCCGGTGTTCATGACGCAGGACAACCACAACGGCTGGGCGCTCATCGCCGTGCGCCGGGGATACCTGGCCTGTGTCTACGCGGGGGCGGACTCGCGGGACGACACGGCGAGTTTCCTGGAGGCGTGGCCGGAGCATGACTTCTCGAAGCTGTGCCGGCGCGGCTGGGCGGCGGGGCGCTGCCTGGACTATCTGGAGACAGTGCCGGAGGCGGACGCGAAGAAGGCGGTGCTGACGGGGCACTCGCGCAACGGGAAGTCGTCGCTCATGGGGTCGGCGTTGGACGAGCGTTTCGCCGCCGTCATCTCCAGCAGCTCGGGCGTGGGCGGGTGCATGCCGTCGCGCCTGTGCGGCGAGCACCAGTTCGCCGAGGGCATCGAGAACATCACGCGGGCCTTCATTGACTGGTTCCATCCGCGCTGGCGCTTCTTCGCCGGGCGCGAGCACAAGGCCCCGGCGGACCTGCACCACCTCGTGGCGATGTCCGCGCCGCGCCCCTGCCTCCTGAGCATCGCGTTCAGCGACGATGTGGAGCACGGCTGGGCCATGCAGCACACCTACCGCGCCGTGAAGCCCGTGTACGAACTGCTGGGCGCGCCGGGGAACGTGTCCATCCTGTGGCGCGAAGCCGGCCACGAGACAGCGCCCGCCGTCATTGAGAAGTATCTCGACTGGTGCGACTTTCACCTGCGCAGGCGGGGCGCGCCGGTGCCTGAACGGCTGCCCTTCCCGTGGGACTGGGACGGATGGCGCGCGAAGGCGGGCGGCTTGCCGGAGATTCCGACGGCCGCCGACGGCGCGGGGATGCCCGCCCTGCGCGCCGCCGTGGAGGGGATGCTGGGCGCGGCGCCGCCGGAGGCGTCCACGGCGAACATGACCTACGGCGTGCAGGCGCCGCACGTGCAGGCGCTGTTCAACCGGGGAGAGCTCATCCCCGGCGTGGAGAAGGAGACGGTGGTCTTCGGCGAGTACATCAACCTGGACATCTACGCGCCGAAGGGAGCGGCGAAGGCGGGGAAGAAGATCCCGGCAATCCTGTGGCTCGGGCCGCACGCCATCCCCGGCGGCTACAACCCGTCCTACCGCCGGGGCGAGCCGCCCCACAAAACCCTCGCCCGCGCGGGTTACGCCGTGTGCTGTTTCGACGCCGTCGGCACGGGCGCGCGGGTGCTGGAGATCGAGGGCTTCTACGACCGCCACCCGGGCTGGTCGCT
>JAKPUV010000556.1 GCA_029554925.1 Candidatus Hydrogenedentota bacterium
GTGGCGGATATCACGGGCATGGAGGCGGTACCCTTTGTCCTGCTGCCCCCCGCGCAGTGTCCCGGCCACTATGACGCGCGGCCCGGCGACATCGCCCGCCTGTCGGAGGCCGGCGTGGTCCTGCTCCACACCTGGCAGCGGTCCATGGGCAATGTTCGGCGCGCGCTGGAGGCGGCGGCCGTGCCGCCGGAACGGATCATCGAAGTCTCCACGCTCGGCAACTGGATGGTGCCCGAGACGCAGCAGGCGGGCCTCCGGGAGGTGGCCGAAATCCTCACGCGCCTCCACCCCGACCGGGCCGAGGCCTTCCGGGCGGCGGCGGAAAAGCGCGCGCAGGAAGTGGCGGAACACGCCCGGGCCGCGCGGGAACGCGTGGCCGCCGCCGGGGGGGCCAGTCTTCCCGTGGCGGTGAACGAGATGCAGGCGCCCCTTGTGAAATGGGCGGGCCTCACCGCCCCCGTGGTCTTCGGCCGCGGGGAGGAAATGGGCGCTGCGGAGCTGGCCGCCCTCGTGGGCGACGCGCGGAAGGCCGGGGTGCGGGCTGTGGTCAACAACCTGCAAAGCGGCAACCCGAAGGCCGCGGAGACGCTGGCGGCGGAACTGGGGGTGCCTCTGGTGACGCTGTCCAATTTCCCCGGCGCGGACCCGGATGCCCCCTCCTGGGAGACGACACTGGACCGGAACCTGGACCGCCTGCTGGACGCGCTGAAGCCGTCCACCGGGACGAAATGAGCGCGCCGGTCGTCGAGATCCGGGACGCGGTGGTCGCCTACCGGTCCGGGGTGGCGCTGGACGGTGTGTCCCTGACCGTGAACGCGGGGGAAGCGGTCGGCATTCTCGGCCCCAACGGCACGGGCAAGAGCACCCTGCTGATGCTGGTAAACGGCCTCGTCCGCCCGCAGTTGGGGGCGGTGCGCGTGCTGGGCGGAGAGCCCTTCCGGGCGATGCAGGGCTACCGGCTCCGCCGCCGTATCGGCTACCTGGCCCAGACCCAGCGCATTGACCCGCGCCTGCCCGTGACGGTGCGTGAAAGCGTCGCCGCCGGGCGCTATGGACGCCTCGGCCTGCTCCGCCGGATGGGCCGCGCCGACCGGCGGGCGGTGGCCGAGGCG
>JAKPUV010000561.1 GCA_029554925.1 Candidatus Hydrogenedentota bacterium
CTCGACGCGCGTGGGGCTGGAAGTCAAGACCCTGGGGCGCCGCCCCATAGGCGCTAACATAGGGGCTCTCGGACGCTCACTGGCATTGTTGCGGAGGGGCGCCATGGGGGGAATCACGTGGTCTGTGCGTGGTGGGCCCCCAACGCGCCCGCTGTTGTCAGAGTCGGCCTGCGGCCGACCGGGCCGGGCAGGGGCCCACCGCCCGCCTGCCGGCGTGCGGTCCCCCCTGTGCGGCCCTATACCCTTGAGTTTGGGGATCTGGGGTACCTTGGATCCCCAGAGCGGGGGTGTGGGGCCAAGCGAGCGTAGCGAGCGAAGGCCCCACACCCCGAGCCCGACCTAGGACCGGGAGCGCCTTATGCGGCCTGCGGGCGCCCACCGCCACGGAGGGACCTGCGCCCCGGTCCAAGCGGCCTCATACGTCCAGTGGGGAGTTGTCCTTCGAGGACCAGTATAGGGCAGACGAAGTCGCCGCGTCGTCGGGATCATGCACGCCACCATAGGAGGTCGTCATGGACACGGACTGCTTCAGCCTCTATGTCGGCATCGACTGGGGCGACGCCCAGCACCAGGTCTGCATGCTCTCGGACCCCAACCACCCGAAAGAGCTCCAGGTCAAGCACGGAGGCCGGGCTTTGGCCGACCTCGCCATGGCCCTGGCTCACGACGTCTGGGGGCAGAACCATCGCGTGGCGGTCGCCATCGAGGTCGACTCCGGCCCCGTCGTCGAGTCTCTACTGCTTCAGGGCTTCGCCGTCTATTCCATCAACCCCAGGCAGTTGGACCGACTCCGCGACCGCTACTTCCCCTCCGGCGCCAAAGACGACCGCCGCGATGCGCTCGTCTTGGCCCAGTCGCTCCGAACCGACCGGCAGCTCTTCAAGCGGGTGGAGGCCGATGACCCGGACACCATCACCCTCCGCCATGTCACCCGCGCTCGTGATGAGCTCCAGCGCAGCCTCCAGCGTACCACCAATCGCCTCCGGAACCACCTCGCCCAGTATTTCCCCGCTCTGCTCCAGCTCTCCCCCGATGCCAGCGATCCCCTGGTCTGGGCGCTCATCGAGCGCGCCCCAGACCCGGAGGTGGCGGCCAAGCTATCGATAGTGGCAATTGCTAAGATAGTGAAAGACCTCCGCATCCGGCGCGTCTCCCCACAGCAGATCCGCGACGTCCTCCGGGAGCCACCCGTTCAGCTCCTCCCGGGAGCCCGCCAAGCTCTGGCCCAACGCGCCCTCACCCTGATCCCCCAGATCCGGCTCTTCCACGAGCAGTTCGTCGAACACACGCGGGCAATGGAGAGGCAGATCGCCGACCGGTGCCAACCCGTGCAAGAGCCCGTCTCAGAGCCCGCCGGCGAACCGGCGCTCGAGGCCCCCGCGCCCGATCAGAGCAGCAAGCCGTCCGACGCTCCCACTTCGCCGGCCCCCAGGCTCTCCGACGCCGCTATCCTCCGCTCCATGGTCGGCATCGGCGCCTATGTCTTGGCCGTCCTCCTCACCGAGGCCACCCGGGCCATCGCCCGGCGCGATCTCGCGGCTCTCCGCGCACAGACTGGCATCGCTCCCGTGACGCGCCAGAGCGGACACAGCCTCCATGTCAGCATGCGCCGCGCCTGCAGTTGGCGGCTCCAGAAAGCCGCCTACTGCTGGGGCATGGCCGCCATCCAGAACGACCCACTGTCCAAAGCTCACTACCAGCGGCTTCGCGCCTCTGGCCATACCCATGCCCGAGCTCTCCGAGGAGTCGTCGACCGCCTGCTTGACGTCCTCATCACCATGCTCCGCGACGGCACGCTCTACGACCCAGAACGCCGCCGAGAACTCCAAAATGCTGCTTGACAAACGGTGGGGAGTCCCTCCGAACGCCCCCCCGCCCCGCGGCCGACGGGAGCCCCCGCCACCCCTACGTGTTCCGCTCGAGCCAGGTCATGATCTCCTCGAGCTCGGCCCGCGTCCCGACGTCTGGGCAGTAGATGACACCGCGCGGACCCAGCTCCCGATGGAGCACCTTGATACGGTCCAGGCTCAGGCCTGGCCCATAGAGCTTGGTGGCGCACCCAGCGGCGATGATGCGCTTGTGCAGGTCGGTCCACGAGTGGTTCACCGGCTGGCCGTCGCCGGAGTCGACCGAGATGATGCCCATGTTCGGACCGACAGCAGGTCATCGAGGTGACGGAACGAGCCCGGCCCATCGAGGTGGAAGTAGACCTGGTCGAGGAAGGCGGCCTCCTCTTCGATGGCGGGCATGACGAAGCGCCGGAAGTGCTCGGGCCCGATCATGT
>JAKPUV010001328.1 GCA_029554925.1 Candidatus Hydrogenedentota bacterium
GATCGTGTAAGAAAGCTTCTGTAAATTGTTTCTTGCAAAAGAGGCCATCGTTTGCTCAGATCTTGGTGATTGTGTCGTAGCCAAGACCAGAAAGGAGCAAGACGATGGCCAAGCACGATGATGACAGTTATCTGGCGGAGATTCAAGGGCAGATGGATGGGGACATTTTTCGGACAATGCTTGCGGTGATGGCGCGCCGGGTGATGGAGGAGGAGCTTGGCGCGCACCTTCGGGCGGGCCGGCACGAGCGGACGGGGGAACGTCGGGGCTACCGCAACGGGTACAAGCCGCGCAGGCTTAAGACGCGGGTGGGGGAGCTTTCGCTTGATGTTCCGCAGGCGCGGGGCGTGGAGCCATATTCCCCGATGTTTTTCGCCAAGTGGGAGCGCAGCGAACGGGCGCTTTTGACGGCCTGCGCGGAGATGTACTTCATGGGGGTTTCCACGCGCAAGGTGCGCCAGGTGCTTGAGAAGATGGGCGGTTTCTCTCTTTCGGCCTCGACGGTGTCCTGCGTGGCCCAGGAGCTGGACGAGCGGCTTTCGGAGTTCAGGGACCGCCGCCTGGACGGGGAAGAGTGGCCGTACCTGATGGTGGACGCGACCTACGTCAAGGCGCGCAGGCGGGGCCGGACGGTGAACGTGGCGGTGCTGGTGGTGGCGGGGGTCAACGGCGGCGGCCGGCGGGAGGTTCTCACCTGGCGTCTGGCGGAGTGCGAGTCGGAGGACACCTGGACGGAGGTGTTCCGCGAGCTGCGGCAGCGCGGCGTGTCGGGCGTGCAGTGGGTCGTCTCCGACGGCCATGAGGGCATCCGGGCGGCGCTGCGCACCCAGTTCCCGCAGGCGGCGTGGCAGCGGTGCTGGACCCACTTCATGCGCAACGTGCTCGGCAAGGTGGGCCACCGGCACCAGAAAGCCCTGGCCCGGGAGCTGGCGGCGGCGCGCAAATACGACCAGGTGAGCGTCTGCCTTTCCGAGGCGGAGCGTATCGCCTCGGCGTGGGAGAGGGACTATCCACGCGCGGCCCGGCAGATCCGCGACCAGTTCGAGCAGACCCTGGCGGTCCATGACCTGCCCCCGGCGCACCGGCGGCGGGTGTACACGACCAACATCATGGAGAGGGTCATGGCCGAGGTGAAGCGCAGGACGAACGTGGTGGGCATCTTCCCCAACGAGGCGTCCTGCGACCGCCTGGTCGGCGCCCAGCTTCTCGAGCGCCACGAGGCCTGGCAATGCGAGCCCACGCGCTATCTTGTCATGGACCACATCGCGCAAGTGCCGCCCGGAAAGCGCGGGCAAAGAAAGGCTGGATAAAACAGAAAACTGTTGACAGCCCCCCTCGAGGGGGGCTGTCAACAAAACCAACAACCAACGGCTACGCCGCAACACCCGGAGCAAACGTATTTACAGAAACTTCTTGACACGAGCG
>JAKPUV010000613.1 GCA_029554925.1 Candidatus Hydrogenedentota bacterium
GTGCGAGTACCGGGTGGACCCGGCGGGGATCGGGGAGACGGCGCCGCGGCTGACGTGGATCCTCACGGGCGAGGGGCGCGGCCTGTATCAGGCGGCGTACCAGATCCTCGCGGCGGATTCGGAGGCGGCGCTGGCGCGGGATGAGGGCACGCTGTGGGACAGCGGGAAGGTGGCCTCGGCCGAGTCGCTGCTCATCCCCTACGGCGGCAAACCGCTGGCGTCGCGGGCGCAGTGCTTCTGGAAGGTGCGCGTGTGGGCGCGGGGACAGGAGGAGCCGTCTACCTGGAGCGCCCCGGCGCGGTTCAGCGTGGGCCTGCTCGCGCCGGAGGACTGGTCGGCGGAGTGGATCGGCTATGACGCCCCGGCGGAGGATGAGGCGGTCCCCCGGGACCCCTACACCGGCGGCTTTTGGATCTGGTACCCCGAGGGCGTGGCGCCGGAGGCGTTCCCGTCGGGAAAGCGGTGGCTGCGCAAGGGGTTCACGGTGCCGCAGGGCGCGAAGATCACGCAGGCGGTGCTGTGCGCGACGGCGGACAACGGCGCGCGGGTGAACCTGAACGGCGAGCGGGTGGGCCGGGGGGACGACCCCATCCAGAGCCACAGCAAGCGGTATGAGTTCGACGTGACGGCCCTCGTGAAGCCGGGGGAGAACCAGCTCGCCGTGGAGGTGGAGAACGCGCAGGGGAACGCGGGCTTCATCGCCACGCTGGACGTGACGCTGGAGGACGGCTCGACGCTGTCCGTCCGCACGGACAAGACGTGGAAGGCCGTGAACGAGCAGCCCGGCAGGGGCTGGCGCGACGCGGCCTTTGACGACAAGCAATGGGCGCCGGCGCAGGAGGTGGAGGCCTATCCCGGCAAGCCCTGGGGCCCGCTCTTCGGCAAGGACATGTACCTGCCGCCCGCGCCGTACCTCCGGAAGGAGTTCGCGGCGAAGGGCGACGTGAAGCGCGCCACCCTCTACGCGACGGCCCTGGGCATCTATGAGACGCGCCTGAACGGAAAGCGCGTCGGCGACGTGCAGCTCGCCCCCGGCTGGACGGACTACAACAAGCGCGTCTATTACAACACCTATGACGTGACGGGGCTCATCGCGCCGGGGGCGGCCAACGCCTGGGGCGCGATCCTCGCGGACGGCTGGTACGCCGGGCATGTGGGCAACCGGGGCCGGGGCGTCTACGGCAAAGAGCCGCGCTTCCTGGCGCAGTTGGAGATCGAGTACGCCGACGGCACGACGGAGCGCATCGTGACGGACGCCGCCTGGAAGGCCGCCTACGGCGAGGTGCGCGCCGCCGACCTGCTCATGGGCGAGACGCGCGACCTGCGCAAGGCGCTGCCCGGCTGGGACGCGGCCGGCCTCGACGACGCGGCGTGGAAGCCCGTGGCCGTGACGCCGCGCGCGGAGGTGAAGGCGCCGGTGCAGGCCTACCCCGGCAACCCGGTCCGCGCCGTCGAAACGATCACCGCGAAATCCATGACGGAGCCGCAGCCCGGCGTGTACGTCTACGAGATGGGGCAGAACATGGTCGGCTGGCCGCGCATCACCCTCACCGGCAAGGCCGGCGACACGGTGACCGTGCGCCACGCCGAGCGCCTCCAGGACGACGGCATGCTGTACACCGTGGCCCTGCGCAGCGCGCGCGCCACGGACCAGTACACCCTCGCCGCCGACGGCCCCGTGACGCTGGAGCCCGCCTTCACGTTCCACGGCTTCCAGTACGTGGAGATCACGGGCGTGTCCGCGCCGCCCGCGCCGGAGCAGGTGGTGGGCGTTGTGATCCACAACGACATTCCGCGCGCGGCGGTCTTCGAGGCCTCCGACCCGCTGCTCACGAAACTGGCGAGCAACATCGTCTGGGGCCAGAAGGGCAACTATCTCGAGGCGCCCACGGACTGCCCGCAGCGCGACGAGCGCCTCGGCTGGACCGGCGACGCCCAGTTCTTCATGCCCACGGCGCTGTACACCGCCGACATCGGCGCGTTCCACACCAAGTGGCTCGTGGACCTCGTGCAGGACTCGCAGCACGGGGACGGCAGCTTCGCCCACGTCTCGCCGGACGTCGGGATCGGCGCGGGGGCGGTGGCCTGGGGCGACGCGGCCCTCATCTGCCCGTACCTCATGCACCGGTTCTACGGCGACACGCGGGTCATCGAGCGCCACTTCGACAACATGGTCAAGGGCATGGACTTCCTGGAGCGCACCAGCGCGGACCACATCCGCAAGGACCTGGGCTTCGGCGACTGGCTGAACCTCGGCGGCGGCGCGAAGGACGAGGTCATCTGCACGGCCTACTACGCCTACCTGGCGCGGATCATGTCCGAGATGGCCGGCGTTATCGGGCGCAACGACGTCGCCGCGCGCTACGCCGGGCTGTACCAGAGCATCCGCGGTGCCTTCATCAAGGCGTTCGTGTCCGACAACGGGAAGATCCTCGAAAGCAGCCAGACGGGTTATGCCCTCGCCTTCGCCTTTGACCTGCTGCCCGAGGAGAAGCGGGCGGATGCCGCGAAGCACTTCGAGGCCGAGGTCGCGCGCTTCGACCATCATCTGGCCACGGGCTTCATCGGCACGCCCCGGCTCCTGCCCGCCCTCGTCGCCGCCGGGAAGGAGGACATTGCCTACCGGCTCCTGATGAACAAGACCTACCCCTCCTGGCTCTACCAGGTGACCCTCGGCTCCACCACCATGTGGGAGCGTTGGAACGGCTGGACGCCCGAGCAGGGCTTCGCCGACCCCGGCATGAACTCCTTCAACCACTACGCCTTCGGCGCCGTCGGCGAGTT
>JAKPUV010000633.1 GCA_029554925.1 Candidatus Hydrogenedentota bacterium
TTCCGCAAGGCCACGCCCAAGGCGGCGGTGGTCGAGCAGAACGGCCGCCGGCTCCTGAAGCTGTGCCCCCTGATTGATTGGACGGAGGAGCGGGTGAACGCGCACATCTCGGAGCGCGGCGTGCCCTACAACAGCCTCTACGACAAGGGGTACACGAGCATCGGCTGCGTGATCTGCTCCACGCCGACGCGCCCCGGCGAGGACCCCCGGGCGGGCCGGTGGCGCTGGACAAACCAGCTCGCCGAGGCGGGCAAGAAAGAGTGCGGCATCCACATCCAGGGCAGCGGCATCTAGGCCCCGGCGGCGCGGGGCTGGTACAATGCGGCGGCCCCAGGGAGACCCCTTCCATGACAGCGCCCCCCGAAAAGAGCGACGGCTCCGCGCCGGGGCTGGTGTCCCTTGTGGGGGCGGGGCCGGGCGACCCCGGCCTCATCACCGTGCGCGGGCTGGAGCGCCTCCAGTGCGCCGACGCCGTGGTCCACGATGAGATGATCTCCCCGGAACTGCTGGCGCGGGCCCGGCCGGACGCCCTGCAAATCCCCGCGGGCAAGCGGCGCGGCCACCACTGCATGGAGCAGGACGCCATCAACGCCCTGCTGGCGGAGCTGGCGCGCGCCGGGAAGCGCGTGTGCCGCCTCAAGACCGGCGACCCCTTCGTGTTCGGCCGGGGCGGCGAGGAGGCCCTGTTTCTCGCCGCGGCCGGCATCCCCTTTGAGGTGGTCCCCGGCGTCACGGCCGCAGTGGGCGTGCCCGGCGCGGCGGGCATCCCGGTCACCCACCGGGGACTCGCCGCCGTCTGCACCGTGGTCACCGGCCACGGCGACCCCGACAGCGGCGGCGTGGATTGGGAGGCCGTGGCGCGGGCGGGCGGCACGGTGGTGGTGCTCATGGGCCTGAAGCACCTCGCGAAGATCGCGGAGCGCCTGCGGCGCGGCGGACTGGCCGGGGGCACCCCCGCCGCCGTCATCACCCGCGGCACCCTGCCGGGAGAGCGGGTGGTCACGGGAACCCTGGCGGACATCGCCGCGCGCGCGGAGGCCGCCGGAGCCGCGCCGCCGGGCATCCTGGTGGTCGGCGACGTGGTGTCGCTGCGCGGCGGCAAGACACCGGGTTAGCA
>JAKPUV010000686.1 GCA_029554925.1 Candidatus Hydrogenedentota bacterium
CCGCCTCCCGGACAAACAAATCCAGCCCGAACCCGTCCTCGCCCGGCGGCCACGGCTCGCCCAGGAAAAGCGGGCTCAAGTCCCGCCGCAGCTCCGGAGGCACCCGGAGCAGGGCCACCGAAAACTCCCCCCGGCAGTCCCTCACGCGCTCGGCCATGTCATACAGAGAAGCGCATGGATGGGCGGTCTTCATGGAATAGCCGATGGTGCCCATGGTGAAGACGAGCCCCGCATTCTCCACAAACACGACGTCGCCGCGCCCGGCCCACCGGCCCAGGCATGCGCCCACCGTCCGCACCGCATGCGACGGCTCATGGCGGAAACGTTTCACCCCCGCGTCCATCCCGGAAACGGCCAACCCCGCCCCCGCGACATTCATGGCGGCGGCCAGGGCAACGGCCACCGCCCCGGCCCACGCGCCCCGCCGGGAGAGAAACCGTGTCATCAGGGCCGGCAGAAGCGCAAACGGCAGCGCGGCCAGGATCATCCCGAATTTCACGGAGGGGTGCGGGTGCTCCATCGCATGCACGCGGAGCACAGAGAAGTGACAGAGCATCGGGAGCGTCAGAAGCATCAGAAACGCGAAGACCGTGTAGGCCCCGGCGGTGACGGGCCGGTTCCGGATCCGCGCGGCTCCGTAGACGGCACACGGAACGGCGGACCCCAGAACCGAACCCCAGAAGACCCGCATCCACCCAGTCCCGTACCAGTCAGACAACACGTCCGTAAGAACGGACCAGGGCGCCCCCGGCCCCTCGGCGACACCGCTGTACTCGAGGAGCTTCGCAATGGGATACCACAGGATGCCGGCCCACAGCGCGCGCAACAGGAACAGGAACAGAAACACCGCCGCGGGGGCCAGCACGCGCCAGCTCTCCGCCCGGACACGGGCCCGCGTGACGGCATCAGGGGACAGCAGACGCACCCCCAGCAGGACCAACGCAAACGGCAGAAAGATCCACTCGGTGACCAGACCCCACCCGAAAACGAACAGCTGAAGCGGACCGACAAGCCTCCGGCACCAGCCGCGAATGCGGACCGTCTCCAGCAGCAGGAACAGCGCGTAGGGCACGAGCACGGCGTGCTCCACCCAGTAGACCGACAGGTGGTTAAAAAAGGGCATGGGAAGGAAAAGGAACAGGTGCGCCGGCGCGCAGGCGTACAGGAAGGAGACAAGCCTTCCCAGCCCCGCGGTCCGAAGCACCAGAAACACCGCCAGCGACAGGAAAAGCGCTGTGAGAAACTGGCAGCACAGGCTGTATCCCACGACATGCAGGGGCGCGATGTCGGCGTCCATGGCAAGGGCCATAAGATACAGGGGGACTATGAACCCGGGAGGGTAACCGGCGTTTTCCCTGCGCTCCTCCGGTCCGGCGAACTCGGGGGAGTCCGGGTAGGCATAGACGGTGAATCCGGATTTCCAGGGCCCCTCGCGGAACCAGTTGTTCGCCCAGGAGGCCGCCGTCGAGGGCAGAGTGTCGAAAAAGCCCAGGGGCGGCCCCGCCGTCAGCTCAAACCAGGGGCGGCGCACCTCCACCGAAACCGCGAAAAGGGCGCCCGTAAAGAGGCAAAGGCACAGCAGACACACGGCGTTCCCCGACGGGCGGAAACCCCGCGCGACGGGCCTTTCCGCGGGGGGGGGGTCCGTTCCGGCTTTACGGCCATTTCCCAAGAATACCACGCGCTGGCGCCCCGTTGATGTGAACCGCCGAACCACTTCCCGGGGCGGCGAAAACCCCGCGCGCGCCCGGACTGCCGGCGGCGGGGAAAGTATACGTTGCGCCCCGTTCACTGTCAATCGCCGCGGGGCCGTTGACCCTCCCGACGGCGGGCCAGTATACTGGCCCCATGAAAATCCTCTTCGTGCTCAACGTCCCCCACGCCATCG
>JAKPUV010000690.1 GCA_029554925.1 Candidatus Hydrogenedentota bacterium
CCGCCTCCCGGACAAACAAATCCAGCCCGAACCCGTCCTCGCCCGGCGGCCACGGCTCGCCCAGGAAAAGCGGGCTCAAGTCCCGCCGCAGCTCCGGAGGCACCCGGAGCAGGGCCACCGAAAACTCCCCCCGGCAGTCCCGCACCCGCTCGGCCATGTCATACAGTGAGGCGCAGGGATGGGCGGTCTTCATCGAATAGCCGGTCATTTCCAGGGTGAACGCCAGCGTCGGGTTCTCCACAAAGACCACCTCCCCGCGCCCGACCCACCGGCCAAGACACTCCCCCACCAGGGCCGGGGCGCGCGACGGGTCGCTGCGGAAACGCTCCGCCCCCGGTATCAGTCCGGAGGCGGCCCACCCCGCCGCCGCCACATTCATGACGGCCGCGATCACCGTCACCCCCACCGCCGCCGCACCGCGCCGGAACACGAACCGCGCCGCCAGCCCCGGCAGCAGCGCGAGCGGCAGCGCGGCGAGGATCACGGCGAATTTCACGGAGGGGTGCGGGTGCTCCATCGCATGCACCCGGAGCACCGAAAAATGGGCGAGCATCGGAAGCGTCAGGAGCGCGAGAAACACAAAGACAGCGTAGGCCCCCTCCGAAACCGGCCGACGCCGGAGGCGCGCGGCCGCATAGGCGAGGCACAGGACCGCCGCCGCCAGGAGCGACCCCCAAAACACACGCATCGCCCCGGCCCCGTACCAGTCCGAGAGCACCCCGGTGAGCACCGACCACGGCGGCCCCGGCCCCTCGGAAACGCCGCTGTATTCCAGCAGCTTCTCCAGGGGATACCAGAGAATGCCCGCCCACAGCGCGCGCAGCAGAAACGCCGCCAAGAAGACCGCCGCGGGCGCAAGGACCCACCACGCCTCCCTCCGGACGCGGGCGCGCGTCACGGGCTCCGGGGACAGCAGGCGAACCCCGAACAGCACCAGCACCAACGGCACGAACATCCACTCGGTGACCAGCCCCCACACCAGCACCAGCAGTTGAAGCGGGCGGACGGCCCCCCG
Source organism: Candidatus Hydrogenedentota bacterium (assembly GCA_029554925.1). Taxonomy (GTDB): domain Bacteria; phylum Hydrogenedentota; class Hydrogenedentia; order Hydrogenedentales; family CAITNO01; genus JAAYBR01. Next base: position 1,016 of record JAKPUV010000690.1, read on the forward strand.
GCGCCCGCCGCGGATGCGGGCCATTTCCAGCAGCAGAAGCAGCGCGTAGGGCGCGAGCACGGCGTGCTCCACCCAGTAGACCGAAAGGAAGTTGAAGAAGGGCAGGGGAAGCAGGAGAAACAGCTGCGCCGGCACACAGGCGAAAAGGAGCGACGCGGCCCGCCCCAGCCCGGCGGCCCGCAGCGCCAGAAACACCGCCAGCGACAGGAAAAGCGCCGTGAGAAACTGGCAGCAAAGGCTGTACCCCGCGGCGTGCCGCGGCGCCACCTCGGCGTTCAGCACGAGCGCCCTCAGATACAGCGGCAGGAGAAACCCCCCGGGGTAGCCCGCGTTCTCCCGGCGCTCCGCCGGCGAGGCGAACTCGGGGGAGTCCGGATAGACGTGGACCGCGAATCCGGTGTGCCACGGCCCCTCGCGGAACCAGTTGTTCGCCCAGCACGCGGCCGTCGAGGGAAGGGTGTCAAAGAAGCCCAGCGGCGGCCGCCCGGTCAGTCCAAACCAGGGCCTGCGCGCCTCCACCGAAGCGGCGAAAAGGGCGCCGGTGAAAAGGCAGAGGAAGATCAGGCACAGGACGTCCCCCGGCGGGCGGAAACGGCGCGGGGCGGCCCTGTCCGCAGAGGCGGCGTCCGTCCCCGTTTCACAGCCCATTCCAAGAGACACCACGTGCTGAAACCCCGCTGGTGCAACCCGCCAGGCCACTTCCCGGGGCGGCGGAAACCCCGTGCGCGTCCGGACTGCCGGCGGCGGGGAAAGTATACGTTGCGCCCCGTTCACTGTCAATCGCCGCGGGGCCGTTGACCCTCCCGACGGCGGGCCAGTATACTGGCCCCATGAAAATCCTCTTCGTGCTCAACGTCCCCCACGCCATCG
>JAKPUV010000717.1 GCA_029554925.1 Candidatus Hydrogenedentota bacterium
GGATGGCGGCCAGAATGCCGATGATGGCGATGACGACAAGCAACTCAATCAGCGTGAAACCTTTACGTGAGCGACTCATGATTACTCTCCTTTTGCCCCTTCGCAGGGACACTTGCGCTAGATGAAAGGACAAACCAGCGGATTTGGCGTTCGCGTATGCGGAAGGGACCTCCGCACCCTTCCCGTTGCCACGCAACCAAACGCACAGTCTGCGGGAGCCCAACAACTCCCATTACAAGCCTAGCAGAAGCGCCCCCATTTTGCAATGGCTTTCTTTGATCTTTCCGGTTTCACGAGGGCAAGTCTGAATCGCAACGACCTGGTTTAGGAAGAACAGGGCAGTATTGCTGCCGCCGGGCTTCCCTAGGTGCGGCGCGGTCGTTTTTTCGCCCCTTTGGCCGTCTTGCGGAGGGATGCCGGGGAATCTTCTGCTGCATTGCAGTCGTGTGCAACCTGCAAGCACTTGCTGTTCTTATGGTTGCGAATAATGCAAATCCGGGGGGATGCCCGCCGGGGCCTTACCACACTATGTAGTGGTTGTTTTTTTCGCAACCCCTTGACTTTGTGGTGGGAAGGCGCTAGAATCGGGACGTTTGCGACGGGCTAAGCGGGCGTTCCCGTCCGGGTTGCACACGAGCTGGGATTGCTTCAAGGAGGGCAGACGACAGATGGAGACTGCGGTGGCAAGGAGAATGTCCGAAGGGACGGAAGCGGCGCTTCCCCAACTGACCAAGATCGTCAAGCGGGACGGCCGTGTGGCGGATTTCGACGCATCGAAGATCACGGCGGCGCTGTTGAAGGCGGGCGAGGCGACGGGGGAGTTCGGTGCGGAGGCGGCGCGCCAGTTGACGATGCGCGTGCTGGCGCTGTACCAGTCGGTGGGGGGGCACGAGCCTCCCACGGTGGAGGGCATCCAGGACACGGTGGAGGAGGTCCTGCTGATGTCGCCGTACAAGAAGAGCGCGAAGGCGTACATTCTGTACCGCGACCAGCACACGCGGGTGCGCGAGCTGGTGCACCAGGCCGATGTGGACCTGATTGACCGGTATCTGGACCGCCAGGACTGGAAGGTGCAGGAAAACAGCAACATGGCCTACTCGCTGCAGGGGCTGAACAATTACGTCTCCAGCGAGGTGAGCAAGGTCTACTGGCTGAACAAAATCTACACGGAGCGCATCCGCGAGGCGCACCGCCGGGGCGACCTGCACATCCACGACCTCGGCCTGCTTTCGGTGTACTGCGTGGGGTGGGACCTCCAGGACCTGCTGCGGTGCGGGTTCAAGGGGGCGCCCGGCAAGGCGGAGAGCAGCCCGGCGCGGCATTTCCGCTCGGCTCTGGGCCAGATTGTGAACTTCTTCTACACGCTCCAGGGCGAGGCGGCGGGGGCGCAGGCCTTCAGCAATTTCGACACCCTGCTTGCGCCGTTCATCCGGCACGACCGCCTGGGCTATCCCGAGGTGAAGCAGGCGTTGCAGGAGTTCGTGTTCAACCTGAACGTGGCGACGCGCGTGGGCTTTCAGACGCCGTTCACCAACGTCACCCTCGACCTGAAACCGCCGAAGAACCTTGCCGGGGAGAGCGTGATCATCGGCGGTGAGGCGCGGGAAGGCGTCTATGGCGACTACCAGGAGGAGATGAACCTGTTCAACGCGGCCTTCCTGGAGGTGCTCTCCGAGGGCGACGCGAAGGGGCGGGTCTTCAGCTTCCCGATCCCGACCTACAACATCACGTCGGACTTCAACTGGGACGACCCCGGGCTCGACCGGCTCTGGGAGGTGACGGCGAAGTACGGCATCCCCTATTTCGCCAACTTCGTGAACTCCGACATGTCGCCCGACGACGCGCGGTCCATGTGCTGCCGCCTGCGGCTGGACCTGCGCACGCTGGACAAGCGGGGCGGCGGCCTCTTCGGGGCCAACCCGCTGACGGGCTCCATCGGGGTGGTGACGGTGAACATGCCGCGCCTGGGCTTCACCTCGCGGACGGAGGCGGAGTTTCTGGAGCAGCTCGACCGGCTGATGGACATCGCGCGGGAGAGCCTGGAGACGAAGCGGACCATTCTGGAGGGGTTCACGGCGAAGCGCCTCTACCCCTACACCAAGTTCTACCTGCGCGACGTGCACGCGCGCCACGGCAGTTTCTGGCACAACCACTTCTCCACCATCGGGCTCGTGGGGCTCAACGAGGCCTGCGTCAACCTGCTGGGGTGCGGCATCGGCGAGGAGGCGGGCGCCGCCTTCGCGGGCCGCGTGCTCGACCACATGCGCGACCGGCTGACGGTCTTCCAGGAGGAGACGGGGCACCACTACAACCTGGAGGCGACGCCCGCCGAGGGCACGAGCTACCGGCTGGCACGGCTGGACCGCGAGCGGTTCCCCGGCATCCAGTTCGCCAACCAGCCGGCGGTGGACGGGGGCGCCGAGCCCTTCTACACGAACTCCAGCCAGCTTCCCGTGGACTATTCCAACGATGTCTTCGAGGTGCTGGAGCTTCAGGACGGGCTTCAGGCGAAGTACACCGGCGGCACGGTGCTGCACGTGTTTCTCGGGGAGTCGGTGGCGGATCCCGCGGCCGTGCGCGCCTTTGTCCGGCGCGTGTGCGCGAAGTACCGCCTGCCCTATTTCACCGTGTCCCCAAGCTTCTCGATCTGCCCCAGCCACGGATACCTGCGCGGCGAGCGGAGCCACTGCCCCTTCTGCGGCGAGAAGGCCGAGATCTACGCGCGGGTGGTCGGCTATCTTCGTCCGGTGGACCAGTGGAACGACGGCAAGCGTGCGGAGTTCCACCAGCGCAGCCGCTACACCGTCGGGGACTGACCATGCGCTTCGGGGGGTTCCAGGCGCTCACGCTGAGCGATTATCCCGGAAAGACGGCGGCCGTCGTCTTCACGCAGGGGTGCAATTTCCGCTGCCCCTTCTGCCACAACGGCGGGCTGCTCCCGGCGGTCGCTGATGACCGGAACCTGGTGCCCGAGGCCTTCGTCCTGGAGGAGCTGCGCAGGCGCCGGGGACTGCTGGACGGCCTGGTGGTCACGGGCGGCGAGCCCACGCTTCAGGAGGCCCTGCCCGCGTTTCTTGGAAAGGTGAGGGCGCTGGGGCTGCTGGTGAAGCTCGACACCAACGGCAGCCGCCCGGAAATGCTGGCCCGGCTGCTGGGCACCGGACTGGTAGACTATGTCGCCATGGATGTCAAGGCGCCCCGGGGGAAATATGACCTGCTGGCGGGGGTCAGGGCCCCGTTGGACGCGGTGCGCGAAAGCATCCGGCTGATTGCCGCGTCGGGGGCGCCGCACCATTTCCGGACCACCCTGCCGTCCGCCCTGCTGGACGCCCAGGACATCGAGACGATCCGGCGCGAACTGCCCGCCGCGTCCCCCCATCTGGTGCAGGAGTTCAAGCCGGAGCACGCCCTGGACCCGGCGGTCTGCGGCGCCGCGCTGACCGCCTGAGGACCCGCTAGGGGGTGCGGCCTGTCGCCTCAGAACAGTAGCAGCGTCAGAAACAGGAAGAGGAGCAGCATCGGCAGGCATCCGCAGCACCCGCAGGAGGAGCGGGGCCGGTCCTGCGTCGAGGTCCGCCAATACCAGAAGGTCATGTCCTCCGGCGGGGGCGGTGCGCCGCCCGGCGGCGGAGGTGGTGCGGGGGGGCCGTACACGGGGGCGGCGTCCGAATCCCCCGCCACGGGCTCGGCGGTCACGTCAATGGTTCCGGGCGGCGGGGGCGGCGCGGTGGAGTCCAGGGGCACGGCGCAGAAGGGGCACAGCCCGAGAGTTTCGCGGGCCTCCCCGGCGCTGAACTCGGTGCCGCATTTTCCGCAGTAGTATTCCATGGGTGGTTCCGTCTTCTTTCCCGTCCGGCGGGGCCTCAGTCGTTGGTGGGGTTGTCAAACCCGTCAATGTCGAGGCGTATTCCATCCTCATAGACCCCGCTGTCGGCGTAGAGCTCCTCGAAAAGGGGCTGGTCCTCCGGAATGACGCCCGGGAAGTCGAAGCGCACCAGGGGGCCGAAGGCGGCGAAGGGGAGCAGGGGGCCGGGGCTTTCGAGGGAAACCCAGTACCCCGCCGTGCCAAAGGCCCGGGAGACCTGCATGGACCACCCGGCGAGGAGCCCGTCGTCGGCCGGCTCCACGAGGCTGACGGAGAAGTCGAGGTCGCTGCGGACAAAGAGGTGAATCTCCCGGATGAAACGGGGAATGTAGTCCGCCCGGAGCAGGGCGCTGGTGCCCCCCGGGGAACTCGAATCCTGCACCCGCAGTCTTCCGTGGAGAACGTCCCCCCGGTGGTCCGCCGGGTTGAAGTCGTCCTTGGCCTTGAATCCGGCGCGGGCGTCGCCCAGCACGAGGGAGAACGACGGGCGGAAGCCCTCGTCGCGCCGGCTGAGGGAGGCCCACCGCAGAATGTACTGGCCCTCCAGGTTCTGCACGATGTCCTCCACGGCGGCGGGCAGCAGCTCGACGGTGTCCGCGGGGAAATACTCGCCGCCCGTGCGCCCGGTCAGGTCGAGCAGCAGCGGCAGGTTGGCCTCCCCGCCGCACCCCACCGCGTAGACGCGCACGGAGCGCTCGCGCGCCCGCTCCACGGCGTCGTCCAGCGTTGCCGCGCTTGACGTGTCATAGCCGTCCGAGAACAGGATGACATAGCGCGCCTCGCCCTTGGACACGTCCCGGTCAAACTTGGAGCAGGAGGTGACCACGGCGTCGAGCAGGCGCGCGCCGGAGTAGAAGCCGCGCACATAGTCCGGCTGGATGGCGTCGATTTGCGCGCGGGTGTGGGCGCGGTCCACCGTGAATCCGGACACGGACTCCGCGTCGCGGTCGTCCCGGTGGAACTCCGTGACGCCCACCTGCGCGTCCGTGTTCAGCGCGGGCAGGAGGACGTTTTTCGCCGTGTCCTCCATGACGGCGATGGCGCCCGCGCGCTCCTGCATGTTCTGGGAGTAGTCCATGAGGAGGTCCATCTTCAGGAGCAGGGTGGAGGCCCGGCGCAGCTGGAGGCCGCTGTTGGCGCCGACCGGCTGGTCCCCCTCCAGGGCCTCGACGACAAACTGCGCGGGCTCGGCGACCACGGCGTCGCCCTTCTTGTCCGTGACGCCGAACATGAAGTCAATGAGGTAGGGGGACGAGTACGAGGCCGCCGCGTTGACGATGTTGAGGGAGTCGAGGCGCCCGTCCTGGTCCATGACCACGCGCACCTTGGCCTCCTTGGGCTTGATGCCCTTGGAGGAGAAGACGATGGTTCCGGTGTGCTCCCCCTCGTCGAGCTGGGTGCGGTCTATCCGCACGAAAAGCACCCGCTTGTCAAAGGGGCCCTTCTCCGGGTCCGCGGGCGCGCCGCTGACCACCTCGCCCAAGTTGACGAGGATCCACGGCTTGTCCGCCTTGACGCCGACGGTCAGCTCGGGAATGAGCGGGTTGTTGTTCCACACATACATGGTGAACGGCGTCTCGTTCCGGCTGAAGTCCAGCGTCCAGTTGGACAGCGAAATGGCCTCCTGCCGGAAGTCGCACGCCGTGAGGGCGGCGGAAAGCAGCGCCAGCGCCGCGGCGCAAAGAACGCGCCGCGAGCTCGGACGCGCCGCGCCCCCCGCCGGGGCCGCTCTCCGGGGCTCTTCTTTCATGGCGTAGAGCATGGCGCAAAGCGTGCCCGCAATGCAAAAAAACGCGCCGGAGATTGCGCGGCCGGAACGCCGGGTGATAGCATGCGCGGGGGCGTCTCCACAGCCCCGACGGAGTGCGTTTGTGACCCAGAGCCAAGAGATGGTGCCGCGTTTTTTCCGCGCGGGACTCGCGCTGTTCGCCGCCGCGCTTCCCCTCGCCATTTACCGGTACACCCACGACCCCACAGGGGAGATCAAGTGGCTGATGGTGGCGTGGGCCGGACTGGCGCTCGGCGGGGGCTGGCTGGTGTTCCGGCGGCTGTTCCGCCTGCCGGCGCCGGGCCCCCGGCTGTTTCCCGAACTTCCCGCGATCCTCGCGGGGATGATGGTACTGTCCGCCTGCGCGCGGTGGGGGCTCGACGCGCGGGCGGGCGGATTTCCGGGGGGCGCCGTTTACCTGGCCTCCCAGGAGGCGGGGAGGTTTATCGCCCTGCTGGCGCTGTGGTATGCGGCGGCACAGGTGATCCGGAGCCCCGCCCACCTGAAGGGGCTTCTCAAGGCCCTGTGCGCGGCGGTGTTCCTCACGGCAGTCTACGCCCTGGTGCAGAAGGCCGGACTGGACCCCTTTCCCTGGGGGGAAAGCCCGGAGACCATGCCCTCCACCTTCGGCAATCCGAACTATGCGGCCCATGTGCTGGTGGTGGCGGTCATCGCTGCCGCGTGGCTCGCCCTGGAGGGGTGGAAGCCCGCCTGGCTCCTTGGCCTGGGCGCCGTGTGGTACCTGCTGAACACGGGCCAGCGCGGCGGGCTGGCGGCGCTGGCGGCCGGGCTGGGACTGCTGCTGGTCGCCCGGCTGGTGAGGGGGAAGGTGCGCCGACCTGAACGCGCCGCGGCGCTCTCGCTGGCGCTGGCGGCGCTGCTGGCCGCAGTTGGGGCAGCCGCGCTCATGGGTGCCATGAAGGCGCGCACGGGCAGCGCGTTCCCGCTGGACACCTCCATCCTGCTGCGCTACCAGTCGCTGACCAGCGCGTCGCGCATGATCATGGACAGGCCGCTGCTGGGGCACGGGCCCGGACTTTACAAGATGGACAACCCGGCCTACTGGACCCCCTACGAGCGCGAGTATTTCGCCTCGGAG
>JAKPUV010000722.1 GCA_029554925.1 Candidatus Hydrogenedentota bacterium
ACCTCTCCGCGCCCCTGGAGCAGCGCTTCGGACGCGCGCCGAAGTTCCTGGTCTACGACCTGGACAGCGGCGCCTTCGAGGTGGCCGACAACGTGCAAAACCTGAACGCGGCGCAGGGCGCGGGCATCCAGTCCGCCCAGGCCGTGGCGAAACTGGGGGCGGGCGCGCTGGTCTCCGGCCACTGCGGCCCCAAGGCCTTCCGCGTGCTGTCCGCGGCGGGGGTGAAGATTTACCCCTGCGCCGCCGCAACGGTGGGCGAGGCCCTGGAGCAGTACGTCGCGGGCGCGCTGGCCGAGGCCGGCGCACCGGACGTCGAGGGGCACTGGGTGTGAGCGCCTTCCCCCAACAGAACAACCCCCGCGTCATCGCGGTCGCGTCGGGAAAGGGCGGCACCGGCAAAACGACGGTGTCGCTCAACCTGGCGCGGACCGCGGGCGCGGGGGTGCGGCTTCTCGACTGCGACGTGGAGGAGCCGAACGCCCACCTCTTCCTGAACGCGGAACTGCTGGCGGAGGAGACGGCGGGCATTCCGGTGCCCCGGGTGGACCCCGCCCTGTGCGACGGGTGCGGCGAGTGCGCGCGGTTCTGCGCCTACAACGCCCTGGCCTGCTTTGACGGCCCGCCCCTGGTCTTTCAGGACATGTGCCACGGCTGCGGCGGGTGCATGAAGGTCTGCCCCCGCGGCGCCATCACCGAAAAGGACCACCGCATCGGCGTGGTGGAGACCCTGCGCGCCGGGGGCATCACCCTCGTGCAGGGGCGCCTCGACGTGGGGCGCGCCATGGCCCCGCCGCTCATCCACGCCGTCAAGCGCCACGCCACGGGCGGCGGACTGGTGATCCTGGACGCGCCGCCGGGCACCTCCTGCCCCGTCATCGCGACGCTCCGCGACGCGGACGTCGTGGTGCTGGTGACGGAGCCCACGCCCTTCGGCCTGAACGACCTGGCCCTCGCCGTGGACACGGTCCGCACGCTGGGCCGCCCCTTCGGCGTCGTGGTCAACCGCATGGGCTCCGGCGACGGCCGGGTGCACGACTACTGCGCGCGGGAGAACGTGCCCGTTTACGCGGAGATCCCCGACGACCGGCGGATCGCCGAGGCCTACTCCCGCGGCGAGCTCCTGGTGGACGCCCTGCCGGAGTACCGGCCCCTCTTCGCGGCCCTGCTCGAAACCGCCCTCGCGCGCGCGGAGGGCGCCGCATGAGCACGTCCGCCTTCCACCATGTCTACGGACCCGTGCCCTCGCGGCGTCTGGGCCGCTCGCTGGGCGTGGACCTCATCCCGTTCAAGCACTGCACCTACGACTGCGTGTACTGCCAGCTGGGCCGGACCACCTGCAAGACCTGCGAGCGCGCCCCGCACACCCCTGTGGCGGAGGTGCTGGAGGAGGTCGCGCGAAAACTGGACGGCGGCGTCCGCCCGGATTACATCAGCCTGGCGGGCTCCGGCGAGCCGAC
>JAKPUV010000758.1 GCA_029554925.1 Candidatus Hydrogenedentota bacterium
TGTTTCTGAGAAGCCGCTGGAGCGCGTGCTTTTGCACACCTGTGTCCCCACCACCGAGGCCCCGGCGTTCTTCCCGGGTTTCGCAGAGAGTCCGGTGCACGAGCCGGGGAAGACGGGCAACTTCATGGGATTCTACGACCGGACCTTTCTGTGGTCCCGCGGCAGCCTGTTTCCCGTGGGGGGCACCTCGAAGGGCCGTGAGGAGATACACCTTTCCTTCACCCGGGAGGGTCGGCCGACGGTGGACTGGGGATGGTGGAGCGATGGCCCCGAGACTTTCGATGTTCCCCTGATCGCCGTGGGAAGCGCTGATGGGAAGCATACGGCGGCACTGGGGTTCGACGCGGCGGACTGGGCGTCCTGCAACGGCGGCGACGACCGGGCCTGCTTCCACCTCTTTCCCCTTTTCGGCGACCTGCAGCCGGGGCAAAGCGCCACGGTTGAGGGGTGTTTTTATGTGATGCGCGGTTCCCCGGAGGAGGTCCGGAAGCGGTTCGTCCGGGATTTTCCCGGGGTCGGCGCCGGGACTCCGACGAAACAGACAGTCAACAAGAACACAGGGAGTGACCGATGAGAGTGAGCAGAGTCATTGCGGCCGCGTTTTTCGCCGCCGCCGCGTTTGCGGGCACGTCTTCCCAGGCCGCGCCGGGCGCGCTGTCGCTGGACGGCGTCACCGTCGCCCCGCACCTGATGATGGAAACGATGCGCTACACGAAGGCGCCGGATCCCGCCGACGGCGCGCGGGTGCAGCTGTTCCTGCGCAACGCCTCGAAGGAGGTGGTGGCCGTGGACGCGGCGTCGCGCCTGCTGTTCGGCGGAAAGGCCCCGGCGGACCTGCTGGCCTCGGGGGACTGGGCCTGGCATGACACGCCCGCCGCGCCCCAGGTGGGAACGCTGGTGCTCGCGCCGGACACCATGACAGTGTGGACCTTCAACGGCCGCAGGAAGCCCTTCGGCCCCGGCGGCACCTGCGCGCTGGCGCTGGGTCCGGAGGACGCCCCCTGGCTGGCGCAGGATCTGGCCGTCGCCGCGCCGGAGCGGTGGATTTCCGCGATCACCTTCCTCGGACCGGAGGCGGATGTCCGCCCCGACACGCTGGTGGTGCATCTGGCCAACGACGCATCCGCGCCGCTCGAGATGCGCGGGTGCCGCCTGTGGCTGCCCCT
>JAKPUV010000766.1 GCA_029554925.1 Candidatus Hydrogenedentota bacterium
CCGATCTCGTCGAGGGCGATGTGGTCGCGCACCCACTCCAGGCACTTGCCCGAGGTCTCCTGCTCGCCGATGTAGTTGTAGTGGCCCGGCCGCGCGCCGAGGATGGACGCCATGAAGTGCGTGATGTCCAGCGTGCGCCGCGTGAGCACGGCGGCCACCCACCCGGAGGTGCCGATGTAGACGTGCGTGTCGCCGGGCTCCACGCATCCCGCGCCGAGGGCCTGCATGGTCAGGTCGCCGCCGCCGTTCACCACGGCGATGCCCGGCTCCAGGCCGAGGTCGCGGGCCGCCTCCTCGGTGAGGGCCCCCGCCGTCTCGGCGGCCTTCACCACCGGGGGCAGGTGCGCCGGGTCCACGCCGTGCATGCGGCAGAGCAGGCCGCTCCAGCCGCGCCCGCCGCCGCGCGTGTCATAGAGGAAGGTGGCGTGGGCCCCGTCGTCCGTCATGGCGGCGCGGCCCGTGCAGCGCAGGGCGAGGTAGTCGCGGATGTCGAGCCACCATGCCAGCCGCGCGAACAGCTCCGGCTCGCGCTCGCGCATCCACAGGTATTTCCAGACCGGGTCCTTCACGCTCGCGGACACGCCGCCCGCGATGGGGAGCGACGCGGCGAGCAGGGGCGCATGGATGCCGCTCACGGCGGGGAAGCGCCGCAGGACGCGGGCGCACTGCGCGCCGCCCCGCTGGTCCATGTAGGTCATGCCGCGCCGCAGGGCGCGTCCCGCCGCGTCCACGGGCACGAAACTCTGCATGCCCGCCGAGAAGGAGACGGCGCGCACGGCGGCCGGGGAGACGCCGCAGTCCCGCAGGACCGCCGCGGTGCCTTCGGCCAGGGCGCGCCACCAGTCGTCGGGGTCCTGCTCCGACCCGCCCTCGGGGGTGATGTGGAGGGGGTACTCGCGCACGGCGCGCCCCAGCAGCTCCAGGCGCCCCCCCAGCCGGAAGAGGCAGGTCTTCGCGCCCGTGGTGCCCACATCGTAGCCGATGGCGAGGGGGGCGTCCATCGGGGTCACTTTTTATCCCACTGCTTCGAGTACTTCTTGAGGAAGACCTGGTGCATGACCCACGCCTCGAACTTGTTGATGCCCTTCGCGCCGCCGAGGAACTCCGCCTCGATGAAGGCCTTGCAGCCCTTCTCCAGCACCTGGCAGCACAGCAGCGCCTCGTCCAGCGAGCGGCCCAGGCAGACCGCGCCGTGGTTCGCCATGAGCGCCGCCATGCGCCCCTGGAGGGCCTTCATCGTCACGCGGACGATCTTCTTCGTGCTGGGCAGGGCGTAGTCCGCCACGCGCACGCTGGGGCCGATGAGCTGGGTGACATCGTCCAGGATCGGCGGCAGCTCGCGCCGCGCGGCGGCCAGGGTGGACGCGTTGGGCGAGTGCGCGTGGATGACCGCGTTGATCTCCCTGCGCTCCAGATAGACCGCGCGGTGCAGGTCGCGCTCGCTGGAGGGCTTGGGCCCCTCCCACTCGCCCGTGGCGAGGTCCACCACGGGCATGTCCTCCGCCGCGAGGGCGGCGTAGTCCGCGCCGCTGGGCGTGACCACCATCCTGTCCCCCACGCGGACGCTCACGTTGCCCCAGGTCCCCACGACCAGGCCCGTCTCCACGAGCCGCAGGCCCATCTGCCGGACCGCCTCCCTTGCCGCGCCGATGTCGCTCATGTCGTTGCTCCCTTCGCCGAAACGTCCGCCTGCGCCAGCACGCGCCCGAAGCGCGCGAGGGCGTCGTCAATCACCTCATCCGTGTCCGCCGCGCTGGTGTAGAGGCGGCTGCCCGCCAGCGTGACCAGCCCCTCGGCGGCGTAGGCCGCGCCGTACTCCTCCATGGCGTGCTTGCGGGCCTTGATCTCCTTCAGCACGCTCAGGATGCGCAGGTAGTTCAGCTCGATGAACATGGCCGCCACGGTCTCCAGGTGGCAGATGGACCCCTGGTTGTACGCGACGAAGGGCAGGCCCCTGTCCTGGATGATCTTCTGGAGGCCCTTCGTGAGGCGGTCGCCGGCGCGGCCCGCCGTGCGGCACGCGTCGGTGCGCGCGATCTCCTGGATGGCGAAATAGCCCGCCGCCGCGCTCAGGGGGTTTGCCGCCAGCGTGCCGCCGACGTAGGCCCGCTTCTTCCCGCTCTCGAGCCCCGCCGCCATGCGCAGGATCAGGTCGCGCCGCCCGCCCACGCCGCCCGCGGCGGGATAGCCCCCCGCCACCACCTTGCCGAAGACCGTCAGGTCGGGACGGACGTTGAAATAGCCCTGCGCGCCGCCCAGTCCGACGCGGAAGCCCGTGACCACCTCGTCGAAGACGAGCAGGGCGCGGTACTTGTCGCACAGCCGCCGCACGCCCGCGTTGTACTCCTTGTCCACAGGCCGCGTGCCGCTCTCCGGGCCGACGGGCTCCACCAGCACCGCCGCCGTGCCGCCGCGCAGGCGGTTCCAGAACAGCATCCGTTCCAGGCTGTCCAGGTCGTTCGGGGCGGCCTCGTGCGTGTATTTCACGCAGGACCGGGGGATGCCGTGGGCCTCGAAGCGGCCCGACTTCGGGATCTTCAGGCTGTAGACCATCTGGTCCGACCAGCCGTGGTACGCGCCGCCGATCTTGATGACCCGCTTTTTGCCCGTGGCCAGCCGGGCCACGCGCACCGCCGCCATCACCGCCTCCGTGCCGCTGCCCAGCATGCGGAACATCTCCACGGCGGGCATGTGATGGTTGATCTCCCGCGCGATCTTCAGCTCGAACTCGTGGAAGAGCCCCGTCACGGGGCCGCACTTCCGCAGCAGCTCCATGACCGGCTCCAGCACCGCCGGGGGGTTCGACCCCAGCACCGTCGGCCCGCCCGCCTGGAGGAAGTCAATGTACTGGTTGCCGTCGAGGTCGTACAGGTGCGCCCCCTCGGCGCGGTCCATCACCAGCGGGAACGGGTAGTTGAACGACAGGTTGTGCTGCACGCCGCCGGGGATGAACTGCTTGGCCTCCTCGACCACGGCCCGGGACTTCGGGCACTGGCGGTCGAGGCGGTCGAGCCAGCCCTTCATGGCGTCGCGCTTCAGCGTGACGGGGGGCTGTCTCATGAGGGCGTCGATCTGCCCGTAGATTTTCCCGGCGTCGGGGTATTCCGAGATGGCGTATGACATGGCACTCCATTCCGATCGGTTTTCGGCCGCGATTGGTGCGACCATTATAGGGCGCGGGGCGGACCATTACAACGCCCCGGGCCGCCGTCATTTCAGCGTCTTGCGGAAACGCGCCGACGCCAGCAGGAGCACGAACACCCCCAGCCCCGCGAGGATGGCGCCGTTCTGCCACAGGTCGGCAAACCCCGCGCCGCGCAGGATGATCCCGCGCAGGATGCGCAGGAAGTAGGTCACCGGCACGGCCTGGCCGATGTAGTAGATGAACTGCGGCATGGTCTCCTGCGGGAACATGAACCCGGAGAGGAGGAAGGAGGGGAGCAGCACGAGGAAGGCGTACTGGAGCGCCTGGATCTGGTTCTCGGCGAAGGTGCTGACCAGCAGGCCGAAGGCGAGGGTGGTGAAGAGGAAGAGCAGGGTGAATCCCGCCAGCAGCAGGAGGCTTCCGGCGATGGGGACATGGAACAGGAAGCGCATGAGGATCAGGACGAAGGAGGCCTCGAGGACGCCGACCACGAAGAAGGGCACGAGCTTCCCGAGGATGAGCCCCAGCCGCGACACGGGTGTCACCATGAGCTGCTCCAGCGTGCCGTGTTCCTTCTCGCGCACGATGGCGAACGCCGTCAGCAGCATGATGACCACCTGCAGGATAACGCCGACGAGGCCGGGGACCATGAAGTTGGCGGTGCGCATGTCGGGGTTGAAGAGGACGCGGTTGCGGGTGTCCACCGCCAGCTCCAGACGGCCGCCGAGGTTCTCCGCCGCGACCCGCATGGACGCGATCATGCCGATGGCGTTGCTGGTGGACAGGGCCTGCATGGCCGAGGTGGAGTCGCTGCCGTCAATGAACACCTGCACCTGGGCGCCGCGGCCCTCCAGCAGGCGGTCGGAGTAGTCCTCCGGAATCTTGATGCCCACCTTGGCGCGCCCCGCGACGATCTCCCGGGTGAGCGCGGCGTCGGACCCGACATGGCCGACAATGCGGAAGCAGCCGGAGCTCGTGTAGGCCTCCAGCAGCTCCCGCGCGCCCCGGCGCCCGTCCAGGTCGAAGACCACCGTGGGGATGTGCTTGACGTCGAGGTTCACGGCGTAGCCGAAGACAATGAGCTCCAGACAGGGGATCAGCAGGATGAGGAACAGGGTGCGCGGGTCGCGCAGGATGTGGCGCGTCTCCTTGTAGACGACGGCGGCGAGCCCCCTAAACATCGTCCCGGCCCTCCGCCCGCTCGAGCGCCCGCCGCCGGGTCAGCGTCACAAACACGTCCTCCAGCGTGGCCGGGATGGGCTTGGCCTCCGCCCCGGGGAACCCCGCGCGGTCCAGGTCGCCGATGAGGCGGCCCGAGCAGCCCCGGTCGGCGAGCACGTGCAGCACGTCGGCGAAGATGGTCGCGTCGTGGACATAGCCGAAGGCGTTGAGCGCCCGCATGGCCGCGGCCACGCCGGGCACGCGCACCTCCAGCCGCTCCGCGCCCGCGGGGGTCACGTCGGGCAGGCGCTTCAATTCGGCCGGCGTGCCGTAGACGATGAGGCGGGAGTAGTAGATGTATCCGATGTGGCTGCACCGCTCCGCCTCGTCCATGTAGTGCGTCGTCACGAAGAAGGTGACGCCGCGGCCCGCCAGGTCGAAGAGCAGGTTCCACAGATCCCGCCGCGCCACCGGGTCTATGCCGGCCGTCGGCTCGTCGAGGAACATGAGCCGGGGCCGGTGGACCAGCGCGCAGGCCAGCGCCAGCCGCTGCTTCCAGCCCCCCGACAGCGCGCCGGCCAGCTTGCGGCGGTGGTCGCCGATGCCGACGATGCCGATCACCTCCTCCATCCGCGCCGCGCGCTCGCGCCGGGGGATGCCGTAGATGCCCGCGTAGAAGCGCAGGTTTTCCATGACCGAGAGGTCCCGGTACAGGCTGAACTGCTGGGACATGTACCCGATGCTGCGCTTCACGGCCTCGCTCTCCGTGTGCACGTCGCGGCCCAGCACGGTGGCCCGGCCGCCGGTCGGGCGCAGCAGTCCGCACAGGATGCGGATGAGCGTGGTCTTGCCCGAGCCGTTCGGGCCGAGGAACCCGAAGATGTCGCCCTCCAGCACGTCGAGACTCACCCGGTCCACCGCGGTGAAGGCCCCGAAGCGGCGGGACACCTCGTCGGCGTGGATGATGACCGGACGGTCCTCGGGCATGGAAACGGCCACGGGGTCAGTTCTCCGCGGGACGGGGGATGTGGGCGGTCACGGTCATGCCGGCGCGCAGCCGGCCGCCGTGCGAGGTCAGCCGCAGCTTGACGGCGAACACCTGCTGCACCCGCTCCTCCTCCGTCTGGAGGTTGCGCGGGGTGTACTCCCCCTCCGAGGCGATGCGGGTCACCTCCCCCTCGAAACGCTCCGCCCCGTGGGCGTCGGCCGTCAGCGGAATCTTCTGGCCGACCCGCAGGCCGCCCAGCAGCGCGGCGCCCGCGTACACCGTCACCTCCAGGTCTTCGGGGTCCACGATGCGCGCCACGGCCCCCGGCTTCACCAGGTCGCCTGGGCGCAGGTCCAGCGACTCCACCACGCCCGGCGAGGGCGCGGTCACCGTCATCTCCCCCAGGTTCACCCGCGCGCGCTCCAGCGCCGCCGCCGCGGCGTCCCGGGCGGCCTTCGCCGCCGCTTTGTCCTCGTCGCGCGCGCCGCGCCGCACCTCGTCCAGCGCCGCCGCCGCCCGGTCGCGGTCGGCCCGGGCCATGGCGATTTCCTCGTCCCGCGCGCCGGTGACCAGCGCGTCCAGCTTCTCCCGGGCGATGCGGAGCTGCGCCGCCGCCGTGTCCGCCGCCGTTTGCGCCCGGTCAAAATCGCTCTTCGACACCGCGCCCCGCGCGTGCAGCGTGCTGATCCGCCCGAGGTCGGCCGCCGCGGTGGCGTCCGCCGAGGCTGCCGCGTCCACCGCCGCCTGGGCCGCGCGCTTTTCCTCGCCCCGCGCCCCGTTTTCCAGCAGGCGCAGCCGCTCCTCCGCGGCCTGCGCCGCCGACTCCGCCTGGCGGAGCTGCTCCTCCGTCGCGCCCTTGTCCAGCTTCGCAGCAATCGCCTCCGTGCGCGCCAGATCCGCCTCCGCCGCCCGCACCAGCGCCGCGGCGTCCGAATCCTCCAGCCGCAGCAGGACGTCGCCCGTGCCCACCGTGTCGCCTTCGCGCGCCGTCACCTCCGCCACGCGGCCGCCCACGCGCGATCCGACATCCACGCCCTTTCCCCGGATCTGTCCGGTGACGGCGAGGTGCGCGTCCTGCATGGGTTTGCAGGCGCAGGGCGCCAGCGCGCACAGCGCCGCGCACACGAGGGGCAAAGCGGTTCTCTTGGGCACGAGTCCTCTCCCGGCGTCCCCGTCATGGCGGGGAGCCAAGCCGAACACGGTCGTGGGCCGGACTCAACCTTCCGTCCCGCGACAAGGCAGATTATCCCAAACAGTACCCCCGCATTCCAATTTCATCACCCCTCACCGCGGGCGGCGCGGGGAAGGGTGTGCTATCATGCCCCGGTCCCGCGCGCCCGAAGGGGCGGGCCGCCGGAAACCGCCCGGAGGAAGCCATGAATGCGACACTCTTGCTGGGAATGTCCCTGCTGGCCGTGCTGGGGGCCGATGCCGCCGTCCTGCCGGTCATCGTGACCGGCCCCTGGACGTTGGAAACCGGAGCCGCCGTCCTGGACTTGGGCGGCAAGACCCTGGAGATTTCCGGCCCGGCGGCGTTTGAGATCGCCCCGCCAACACGCGAGACCGTGCGGGGCGAGGCGTATGCGGGCATCCCCGTGTTCAACCCGAAGGCCGGGGGATGGATGAAGGGCGCGCGTTTGAAACCCCTCATTGCCGAGGAGTGCACCGCCACGGGCGCGCTCGTGCCGGACAGCCTGCGCCTGAAGCCCGCGCCGGACGCGGACACGGCGTTCACCCGCGGCGTGGACTATGACCTGGACCCCTTCTGGGGCACCTTCGGGCGGCTGGACGGCGGCGCGATCCGCGAGGGGCAGACGGTCTATGCGGACTACGAATACACGCTCAGCCGTCTGGACAGCATTGCGGCGGACGCGAACGGAGCGCTGCGGCTGGTGGCGGGGGCGCCCGCCCCCGCGCTGGCCCTGCCGCCCGCGCTGAATCCCGGCGAGACGGCAGTGGTGAACGTGTTTGTCCCGGCGGGCTGCACCGCCCTCACGGACGAGAACCTGTACCCCGTGGACTGTGCCCCGTCCCCCGCAGAAGCGGAAGCGACGGCGGAGACGCTGCTCCCCAAGACGCTGGCGAAACTGCGCGCCGGCGAACCGCTCACGGTGGTGGCCTTCGGCGACAGCGTCACCAACGGCGGCGGCGTGGGCGACCGCACGGAGCTTTGGTACCAGAACGTCTTCGTGGCGCGGCTGAAGGAACGGTTTCCGAAGGCGGAGATCACCCTGCACAACGCGGCGTGGCCCGGCGGCCACAGCAAGGGCTATCTGGAGGCCCCCGCCGGGGGCACCTATGATTTCCAGCGCGACGTGCTCGACCGGAAGCCCGACCTCGTCACCGTCGAGTTCGTGAACGACGCCTACCTCGACGAGGAGGCGGTGCAGGCCCATTACGCGGGCCTCCTCGCCCGGCTCCACGGCGCCGGCGCGGAGGTCATCCTCATCACCCCGCACCTCGTGCGGCCCGACTGGCTCAAGACGGACACACTGAAAGTCGCGGAGGATCCCCGGCCCTATGTGCGCGGACTGCGCCGCTTCGCCGCGGAGAACCAAGTCGCCCTCGCCGACGCGTCGCGTCGGTGGTGCCGCCTGCATGCGCAGGGGCTTCCGTACACCACCCTGCTCGCCAACGCCATCAACCACCCCGACGCGCGCGGCCAGGCCCTCTTTGCCGATGCGCTCATGGCGCTCTTCCCCGGCGGCTGAGCCGAGGGGCGGGTGGGCACAACGCCCGCCCCGGAAGGGTGTGTTTTCCCCGCCCACGATTCAACCCGCGCAGAAAGACCCGTGCCCGCCGCGCCAACAGCATCGTTTCCGCAAGCGGTATCCTGCCGCGCCGAAAAAGAACCCGCGCATGAGTCCGGCACCATGGGATGCGGGACGCATGCGCGGGGAAAAGGCGGGGCGTTCGAGATGCCTGTTGCGCGCCTTCCTACGCCTCAAAGAGCTCCGGCGGAATGCAGCTGTTCAGCAGTTCGTCGCTCAACTGCGCCGTCGGGGACGGGAACATGGGCGGTGCCAGGGTCGCCGGATCGTACACGGTCGGCTTGGCGTACCACGCCCAATCGTCTATTTCGGCCCTGCGCTGGCGGATTTCGTCCTTTGAGACGTTGATGACCAGCAGGTCCGTGGCGATGGCCACCGGCCCGTCGTGGAAATCGCCGATGTCTTTCAGGGCCGGGCCGATGGTGTCCCTGTTGACCTGGAAGTGGGTGGCCACGCCCAGCCTCGGCTTGGTCTGGCTGAAGATGTAGCCCATCGCCCTCTGGGGCGTGTGCGAGGAGTCCTGCACCGCGCGGGCGTAGGCAACGGCCTGCGGCCAGGAGGGGTCGTCCTCCGTGAGCCCGCTATTCTTGGCCGCCCAAACCTCCGGCGGCACAACCATCTCATGAATCAGCACGTCCACCCCGCTGGCCATCTCCAGCATGTAGTTGTTCGGCTTTGTGTCGCCGCTGAACACCATGGACATGCCGTTCCAGTCGAGCCGGTAGCTGACGGACCCGTTCCGGCAGTGGACGGCGGGGAAGTGGGTGATGGTGACGCCTGTATGGGGGTTGTCGTAGGCAACGCCGCCGACGGACATGTAGGGGAGCTCATGGGCGACGATGTCGAAGCCGTCCCCCTGGCCTATGGTGCCCGTGCGGCCGAAACTGAAACTGAGGGCGTGCCAGCGCATCAACTTGTAAAGGTTGTCGCAAAACGCCTCGGTGCCCATGTCGGGCGTGTCGCCCGAGGGTCCGAAGATGTGGAGAGGCGTCTTCCGGTCCTGCGAGGGGCCGAAGCAGTAAATCGTGATGATGTCGCTGGTGTGGTCCCCGTGCAGGTGCGTCAGAAACACCTTGTCCATCCGCGCCGGGGTTATTCCCATGGCGTTGTACTTGGAGCTGACCCCGGAACCGCAGTCAAACACAAAGCTGTCGCCGCTGCCCACCTCCACAAACACGCTGTTGCATTCCTGCTTCTGGCGGGGAACCACCGATGTCCCCAGGAACGTGATGCGCATCTCGTCTGCCTTCAGCTCCTCGCCGATGGGAAAACGTGGCAGCGGGCAGCCCTCCGGGCACCCCGTCAATCCCGCACCCATCGCCATGCCGCCCGCGCCCAGCGCCGACATCTTCAATGCGTCCCGCCGCGTGAATTTGGTGGACATTTTCCGACCGATCCTTTCCTGGTTGTCTTGGGTTCTTTGCGGCGGTCTGCCCCCCGGTGCCACAAGGCCCCACAAGGGCAGGCCCGCCCGTTTCGGCCTGATGATGTTGGCCTGTCCGCCGGGCGGAAACACCGCGTGTCGCGCGCCGGCAACGTCCCCAAGTGCGGGTCAATGATAGCCAATGCGGGGAGGCTTTGTATGCAGAGGGAATCACCGGCGCGTTTGCGGGGGAAATCCCCCGCAAACCCCTATGCCTGGCCGTTCCGCAGGTGCTGGATGGCATGCTGCCGGAGCGCGCGCATGCCCTCCAATCCCATTTTCACCTGGATGCGCGCGAAATAGGACTCCACTGTGCGTGTGCTGATGCCCAAAGCGTCGGCGATTTCCGTGGTGCCCGCGCCCCCGCCCAGCAGGCCGTACACCTGCCGCTCCTGGCTGCTTAGCCCGTCCCGCACCTCTCCGGAACGCCTGTCCGCAGCATGGTCGGCCAGGGCGACGGCCGCCCTCGGACTGACGAAGCGGCGGCCTGCGGCCACTTCGGTGATGGCGCGGACGAGCACCCCATGCACCTCCCGTTTTGTGACATAGCCGCGCGCCCCCGCGGCAAAGGCGGCCCCCACATGCTGTCCATCCTCGTGCATTGAGTAGGCAAGGCACGGAACAGCCAGGGAGCAGAGTTCGGCTATGAGCGAAGCGCCGTCCTCTTCGCCCAGCGACAGGTCCACCAGCGCCACATCGGGCCGGTGCGCCGCCGCACAGGCCAGCGCCTCCGAGCGGGAGTCGGCCTCCGCGCAAACGGCGACGCCCTCCGGCTCCAAGAGGAGCGCAAGCCCCTGGCGGACCGCCGGATGGTCATCCACAATCATGACGCGGACGTACACTTCGCGCGCCTCCGGGTCAGAATGCATGGCCGGACTCCTTTTCGTCCTGTTCCCCCCCGGGTCGGGCCGGACCGCCCTGCGGCACCCGGCAGGTTACCCGTGTTCCGGCCCCCGGGGCGCGGTCCACGGTGAGCACGCCCCCCAGCAGGGTGGCGCGGTGGGCCATGCTGCGAAGGCCCATGCCCTCAGCCGGGCCGTCGGTGGGCGGACCCACCCCGTCGTCCTCGACCGTCAGGAGCAGTTCCGTTTCCCCGCCCAGCAGCGCCACAGAAATCCGGCCGGCGCGGGCGTGGCGGACCGCATTGCTGACAGCCTCCTGGGCAATGCGGTAAAGATGCTGCGCTGCGGCGGTGTCGGGAACATCCCCGTGTCCGACGGCCTCGAAGGAGCAGGAAATGCCGGAGGCCTCGCGCACCCGCCGGGTGAGCGCGCGCAGCGCCGTTGCCAGCGCGTCGCCCCCCGGTTCCAGCGGGCAAAGCCCCCGGGCCACGGCGCGCGCCTCGTCAATGGCCTCCCCCAGCACGGCGGAAAGCGCCGAAAGGTCGCGGGACGCCGGGATTTCGCCCCGGTCCACGCGGCGCACAAGCGCTTCGGACCGCAGCAGCGCCCCCGTAAGCTGCTGGCAGACGCCGTCATGGATTTCCTGTCCCAGGCGGCGGCGCTCGTCCTCGCCAATCCTGGCCACCTCGCACTCAAGCCGTTTGCGCGCCTCGGTCTCCCGCGCGAGAGTTTCATACGCTTTCCGGCGTTCCACGGTCTCCCTCTCAAGCCGGGAAAGCGCCTGCATGAGAAAGTGGTGGAAACGGTCCAGCAGAAACATCAGGGCAAGCATGCGCACCACCAGTACGAACCCCTGGACGGAAGCCGCATGCCGCACGACCTCCGGCGCCGGCGGGTCCGGGGGGAGTAGTCCGGCCAGGCAGGGAAGGGAGGGCGCGTGGGGCGTCAACATCAGCACCGCCCCGCTCAGCAGCACCGCGAACCATCCCGCACGCGCGCCGAGCAGAACCAGCGTCACCAGCGGAAGGATCACCGGCATTGTGCGCATGAACAGGCCCTGGGGCAGGGCGATGCCACCCACCACCGCCACCAAGTATCCGGCGGACAGCAGCCCCCGCGCCCGCGCCCGGTAACTGAATCGCCACGACACCGCGCAACACACACAGACGGCGTAGGCGCACGACATGGCCGCCCGCCATAATCCGGGCATGAGCGGGCCGTCTCCTGCAAACAGGTAAATCAAGGAGGGTAGGTGCAGCACCGAAATCGCGATCGAGATCACGGAGATCGCCCTGCGCCGCCACGCATCCAGCGCTTCGCTGACGGGGATGTCGCCCGCGCGTGCCGCGCGCCGGCCGCCGCCGCATGTGTCCTGTGCTGCCATTGCATCCCGCAAAACGCGCCCCGAAAGGCGGCGTAGTTGTCCCGTTTTCCGGGAAAAGCCCTTACTATTATGCCTGCATGACCCGTCCTATGATAATCGAAGCCCCCCCCCCGAACCACTCTCACGCATAGGGGACATTTTCGCGCAGCGCAGGGTGCTGATCCCCATGCGGTGGGGGCGGGGGATGACGCGCTGACTCGCACAAAGGGATATGGACCGATTTCAGCGTGCGCGCAGTTTGACATCATAGCGTTCAGCGGGTATCTTTTCGCAGCGTTGTTTTGCGAGCGCCCCCGGTCTGCGGGGGCAGAGGAGTCCGCCATGGCAGTGTCTGAGCAGGCCGCCCCCCTCATCTCGGTGGAGCGGCTGACCAAATCTTTCGACGGGCATCCCGTGCTGCGGGATGTCACCCTCCAGATTGAGGAGGGGGACCTGGTGTCCGTCATCGGCCCGTCGGGCTGCGGCAAGACCACGCTGCTCCGGTGCATCAACTGCCTGGAACTGCTGGACTCGGGCCGGGTGTGCGTGGCGGGGGTTGCCCTGGAGCGCCAGGACCGCCACAGCCAGCCGGACCGCCTCTTCGCGGACCAGGCGCACCGCCTGCGCGCGGAGGTGGGCATGGTGTTCCAGTCGCTGAACCTTTTTCCGCACAAGACGATCCTGGAGAACATCATCCTCGCGCCGATGATCGTGAAGAACGAGCCGAAGGACGCCGCTGTGGCGAACGCGCGGCGGCTGCTGGCGAAGGTGGGGCTGTCCAAGCACGAGAACCGCCACCCGCACCAGCTCTCCGGCGGGCAGCAGCAGCGCGCCGCCATCGCCCGCGCCCTCGCCATGAACCCCAAGGTCATGCTCTACGACGAGCCCACCTCGGCCCTCGACCCCGAGCTGGTGGACGAGGTGCTCCAGGTCATGCGCGACCTGGACAACGAGGGGATGACGCAGGTTGTGGTGACGCACGAGATGCGCTTCGCCCGCAACGCCTCGGACTACATCGTCTACATGGAGCACGGCGAGATCGTCGAAATCTCCGACGAGGACGAGATTTTCATCAATCCCAAGGATGACCGGACCCGCCGCTTCCTGCGGCAGTTCATGGAGACCGCCTGATGAACGGTTCCCTTTTCCGCGCCTCCGGGGCGCTGCTGGCGGTGATGCTGCTCCTTCTCGCCCTTGCCGCGCCCGCGCGCGCCCAGACGGACCCGCCGGCGGACGGCGGCGTTGCGGCGCCCGCCGCAACCCCCGAGCCGGAGACGCCGGAGGCGGAGTCCCCCGTCGCGGAGGAGGAAGAGGAGGAACAGGAGGGCGTGCCCATCACGCCGGAGATGGCGGCGGAGGCCGAGGAGACGGTGGAGTACACCGACGCGGACTTCGCGGAGGTGGAGGCCCCCGCGGCGGACGCGGGCATCCTGCGCTACGGCGCGGACCTTGAGGGGGGGGTGCCCTACATCTACGACGACCCGGAAAGCCCCGGCGCCCTGATCGGCTTCGAGGTGGAGATCATGGACCACATCGGGGAGAAGCTCAGCCGGAAGCCGGTCTTCGTCCAGAACGACTGGGACAAGCTGATCCCCGGCCTCAACCGCGACCTGTACGAGATGGCGATCCAGGGCCAGGAGATCACGCCGGAGCACGAGGAGGCCGTCGCCTTCTCCGTGCCCTACTACGTCACCGCCCTCCAGCTCTGCGTGCCCCAGGACACCTTCGCCGTGTCCTCGCTGGCGGACTGCCGGGGGAAGACCGTCGGCGTGCTCAAGGCGTCCCTCTCCTATTACATCCTCGCCGACCTGGGCGGCGTGGACATCCGGGCCTACTCCACGGAGGTCAACGGCTTCAACGACCTCGAGAACGGGCGGCTGGACGCCGTGCTCTTCGACGGCCCCGTGGCCCTCTACTACGGCGGCCCGCGGCCGGGCGTCAAGTTCATCAAGCAGGAGATCGGCCGCATCAGCTACGGCTTCGCCTTTCCCGCGGACGACCCCGACCTGCTGGCGCGGGTCAACGAGATTCTCATGGAAATGCGCGGGAACGGGGAGCTGCGCCGCATCCTCGACCGGTGGAACCTGTGGAACCCCCTGGTCGCCGCCGAGTTTGGCGACTACGGCCCCCCGAAGAGCGATCCGGTCATGTACGACCAATGGGTGGCGCAGCAGGGGCGGGTTTCCGGGTTCTCGGAGAAGCTCAAGCGCTACATCGGCTTCCTCCCGGTCCTGGGGAAGGGCGCCCTGCTCACGCTGGAGGTCTCCCTGCTCTCCATGCTGCTGGCCATCGTGCTGGGCTTTTTCCTGGCGACGGTGCGCGTGTACGCGCCGCGCCCGCTGTCCCTGCTGGCCACGCTCTACATCGAGATCATCCGGGGCACGCCGGTGCTTATCCAGCTCTTCTTCATCTTCTACGGCCTGCCGTCCATTGGCATCCGCTTCTCGCCGTTCTGGGCGGGCGTGGTGGGGCTCGGCATGAACTACGCGGCCTACGAGGCGGAGAACTACCGCGCCGGGTTCATCAGCGTGCCGCACTCGCAGATGGAGGCCGCCCTCGCGCTGGCCATGAGCCGCTGGCAGTCCATCCGCCACGTCATCGCGCCCCAGGCCTTCCGCGTGGTGCTGCCGCCGGTCACCAACGACTTCATCTCCCTGCTGAAGGACTCTTCCCTCGTCTCGATCATCACGATGATCGAGCTGACCAAGACGTACCAGATGCTCGCCATCACCTACTACGACTACTTCGGCACGGGCCTCATGGTCGCGGCCATCTACCTCCTCCTGGGCCTGCCTTTCGTGCGGCTTGCCCGGTGGACCGAGAAGAAGCTCGCCGTGGCCCACCCCGGCGTGCGCCGGTAACCGCAGGAGGGGCACCCCCATGCGCGCCCATGTGATCGAGGGGGCGGACGGCTGCGCCTTTGCCGCCGGGCGCCGCGCGGTCGCCGTTGTGGTGGACGCCCTGCGCGCCAGCGCCACCGCCGCCGCCCTGCTCCACGCGGGGGCGGTGGAGATTCTCGCCGTGCCGACCGTTGAGGGTGCCCTTGCCGCGCATGGGGAACGCCCGGGCGCGCTGCTCTACGGCGAGCGCGGCGGCCTGCCCCCGGAGGGCTTTGAC
>JAKPUV010000779.1 GCA_029554925.1 Candidatus Hydrogenedentota bacterium
GACTCCTGCGCCTCCGGCGGGCGGCGCAACGACCTCGAGACCATGCGGCGCGCCGTGCCCCTGTGGCGCAGCGACTACGCCTTCGAGCCCGTCGGCCACCAGTGCATGACCTACGGCATCTCGCAGTGGATCCCCTTCCACGGCACGGGCACCGTGGGCTGCGTGGACGCGGGGTACTACGGCGGCGGGCTCACCCCCGTGCAGCCCTACGCCTTCTGGAGCAACGCCGCCCCCAGCATCAACTGCGGCTTCGACATGCGGGTGCGGGAAATTGACTATGAAGCCTTGCGCGGACTCTTCGGTGCGTGGCGCGGCCTCAGCGACAACTACTACGGTGACTTCTGGCCACTGACCCCCTACACGATGGACAAGGGCGCGTGGATCGCCTGGCAGTTCAACCGGCCCGAGGAGGGCACGGGCATGGTGCAGGCCTTCCGCCGCGCCGAGAGCATCTACACCGACGCCCTGCTCCCCCTGAGGGATCTCGACCCCGCCGCGGACTACGAGCTCACGGACGTTTCCACCGGCGCGTCCACCACCCGCTCCGGCGCGGAACTTATGGACGCGGGCATCCCCGCGCACATGACGGAACGCCCCCAAGCCCTGGTCGTCTCCTACAAGAAGAAGGACGTCTGACCGCTCCCACACCCCCATCCCCGGAGACTCCTGTCATGTGCCGCTTCTTGCGCCTGTTCCCGGCCCTGCTCCTGCTGGCGGCCGTGCCCGCCCTGGCCTTCAACCCGCCGGAGGATTCGTCAGGCGGGGTGAAGCTCCGCATCGAGGCCCCCGCGGTGGTGGAGCGGGCGGGCGCCCCCTTTGCGGCGGTAATGCTGATTGAGAACGGCGGGACCACGCCAGTGTCCGGACGCGTGCGCCTGCGCGGCGTGGACAACTGGGCCGTGGACCCGGCGGAGCCCCGGCCCTTCAGCGCCGCCCCCGGCGAGACGCTCCGGCTGGAGGCGACCGTGACCCCGGCGCCGGATGCGCACAACGCCCTGTACGCGCTGCACGCCGAGGCGGCGTTTGAACCGCCCGTGGACGGCAAGATCATCTTCCACGCCGTGCACATGGTGGAGATGCGGCGGCCCGACCCGCCGCGTCCGGACCGCGCCGCGGAATGGGCGCCCTGGCCCCTCGCCGGGACGGGGGAAAAGGCGCTCCTGCGCTACCCCGCGCGGCGCGTGGTCTGGCAGGTCTTCGGGCAGCCGCCCGTGACCACCCCCACCGACTGGCACGGCGCGAACCCCGGGACGGGCGCGGCGGTCTCCTATGCGGGGTGGTGCGCGCATCCGGACGGGCGCCCCACCCTGGTCATGCACCCCTGCTGGCGCACCGCGCCGGGCACCATGATGGCGGAGTTCGCCCTGAAGCTGCCGACGGCCCCGGCCCGGCTCCGCTTCGGCAACGCCGTCCGCGACACGCACCCCGGCGAGCCCGCCAGCGACGGCGTCACGTTCCGCGTGCGCGTGGCCCCCTTCGACGCGCCGGACGGCACCTTCGGCGAGGTGGCCTTTGAACAGCACACGGACGCCAAGACCTGGCTGCCGGGCGAGGCCGACCTCTCCCCCTGGGCCGGGCAGACGGTCCGGCTCCAGTTGGAGTCGCACCCCGGCCCGAAGAACGACACCACCTGCGACGAGTCGCACTGGGGCGACCCCGTGCTGGTCTTCCCGGCGGCGGACGGCGCGGCGCAGGACACGCCGGCGGAAACGTTGGCGCTCGGCACCGTCACCTGCGGCGGCCATGCGTTCCCCGTCTCCGTCACGCCGGGTCCGCGCGGCCTGCTCAACGCCGACATCCGGCTCGGTGACGGGCCGTCGGCCCTGGTCTGCCGGGGCATCACCCTGCGCGTGCTGGGCGACGACCTCGCGGACGGCCGGGGGCCGACGGAGTTGGTGGAATGGACCCGCGAGTCCGTGGACGGCGGCGCGCGTTTCCGACACCGGATGCGGCGCGGCGACACGGCCTATGACATCGTGGCGGACCTCTCCGTCGCACCGGACGGCGCCGCGCTGCGCGCGCGTCTCCGCCTCGAAAACACGCCCCCGGCGCGCCCGTGGTTCGACGTGTTCATCGAGGACGCCGCCCTCGGCCCGCTGGACCGCGCGCCGCGCGACGTGTACGCGGGGATCGGCAACATCCTCCGCGAGCCGCAGGATTTCAGCCTCCCCTTCGACAGCCACCAGATGTCCACATCCTTCGTCGGCTTTGACTTCGGGGACGGCGTGTGCCTCGTGCAGGGGGTGGACGCCCCGCCGTCGCGCCTGGAGTTCAGCCGCGCCCGCAGCACCTACTCCCTCCACGCGGGCGACGAGCAGACCATTTTCCTCATCCCCTGCGCGGACGTGTGGGACGGCGCGGCCAACTGGGCCGAGAAAGTGGACACGCGCCCGGAGGCGCCGGGCGTGAAGGCCCTGCGCGGGCGCCTGGCCCTCGACCTGTGGGGCGGCAACTACGCCCCCACCGCCGCCGCGCTCCGCGACACCTTCGCCCGAGTCGGCGGCGAACGCTGCGTCGTCATCTTCCACAACTGGCAGCGCTGGGGCTATGACTACCGCCTGCCGGACATCTTCCCGCCCAACCCGGAGTACGGGACCGAGCCTGACTTCGTGCGGCTGGCCCGGACCTGCGCAGAGGCGGGCGCGCTCTTCGCCCCCCACGACAACTACATTGACCTCTACCCCGACGCGGACGGCTTCTCCTACGACCATGTCCTCTTCTCCGCCTCGGGCGACCCGGTGCGCGCGTGGCTCAACGAGTACCGCGGCGCGCAGGCCTACCGCTGGGACACCGACGCCTTCCGCCCCGCCATGCTCCGAAACCTCCATCTCCTGCGCGACTTCTGCGCACCCACGGCCTACTTCGTGGATGTGTGGTCCTCCATCGGCCCCTATGACGGGTGGACCCGCGCCGGCGCGCACCAGACCCAGACGCACACCCGCGACACCTGGGGCCGCGCCTTCGCCGAAATCCGCGACACCCTCGGCGGTGCGCCCACCATCTCCGAGGGCGGCCACGACCAGCTCGTCGGGTGGCTCGACGGCAGCCAGTGCAACCACCTGCGCGTGGACCCCAACCCCCCGCCGGGCTACAACAGCGTCTTCACCTGGAACGTCACCTGCGCGGACGCGGAGCGCATCCCCTGGTTCGACGCCGCCTACCACGGCCGCTTCGTCGCCCACGGCGCGGGCTATGACCCGCGCTACCGCGCCGGGCTCGACCCGCGCCTCCACGGCGTCTACAGCGACGACTACATCTGCTCGGAGATCATGACCGGCCACCCGCCCATGGTCTCCGACCCCGGCGGATGGGACGTCCTCCGCAAGGCGGAGCTGTTCCGCGGCGTCTGCGACATGCACCTCGGCCCCGACCGCCGCGTGGCCCGTGTGGACTTCGCGGACGGCGACCTCCGCCGCCAGCATGTCCAGTGGACCGGCGCGCCCGCCTATGAAACCTGGATCAACCGCGGGGAGGCGGACTGGACCGTCACCGCGGGCGGCGAGCCCCACGTCCTGCCGCAGTACGGCTTCCTCGCCCTCGGCGACGGCGGCCGCGGGGTCCGCGCGGGCATCACCCGCGTGGACGGCCTCGTCGTGGAGTGGAGTGTGGAGCGGGACGGCGCGCGCGCCTACTGCAACGCCCGCTCCCCG
>JAKPUV010000801.1 GCA_029554925.1 Candidatus Hydrogenedentota bacterium
GCTGCACTTCGCGCCCACGGGGGAAAGCCGGGACAACCTGCTGCGGGAGGGGGCGGCCCCGGACCGTGTGTTTGTGACGGGCAACACGGGGATAGACGCCCTGTTGATGATGGCGGACCGCGTGCGGCGCGGGGTTCCGGAGGTGCCGGGGCTTCCCCCCAGGTCCGATGCGGCGTGGTGGGGGCGTCCGCTGGTGCTGGTCACCCTGCACCGGCGCGAGAGCTTCGGGGAGGGCTTCGAGCGCTTCTGCGGGGCCTTGGCCGCCCTTGCGGCCGAATTTCCCGGCGTGAACTTCGTGTATCCCGTGCATCTCAACCCCCATGTCCGCGGTCCGGTCAACCGGATTCTCGCGGTGCCGGGGCTGGAAAATGTGCATCTGATCGAGCCGCTGGACTATCCCGCGTTCGTTTCCCTCATGGACGAAGCGCGGCTGATTTTGACCGATTCCGGGGGGGTGCAGGAGGAGGCCTCCACCCTCGGCAGGCCGACTCTGGTGCTGCGCGAGACAACGGAGCGGCCGGAGGCCGTGGCGGCGGGCGCCTTGCGGCTGGTGGGCACCGACCCCGCCCTCATCTTGGCGGCCGCGCGGGCGGTCCTGTCCGGGGCGGAATCGTGGGGCGACGGCGGGGGGGCGCGCATTTACGGCGATGGGGCCGCATCCCCGCGCATTGTAAAAGTCTGCGCGGATTTCCTGCGGGGGCGCGATGCCTAGCCGGCACACGGCCTGTTCGGGGGGGCGGGTCCTGTCACTAGCGCTATTGTTGCTGCTCTGCGCGCCGTCCCCCGAAGCGCTGGAGACCGAAGCGCCCGTGCTGCACGCGGCGGACTACGGGGTTCTTCCCGGCACGGATGGGGACTGCGCCCCGGGGCTGCAGGAGGCGCTGGACGAGGCAGCCCGCCGCGGCGGCCCCGTTGTGGTGCGGTTGGAGGCCGGGGTGCACCGTTTGGAACCCGGCGCTTCCGATGAACCCATTCTGACCCTGCGCGGGGGCAGCGGGGTCACGCTGCGCGGAAGGGGCGAGGGGACGGTGCTGCTGGTCACCGGTCCCTGCGGAGGCTGCCTGTTGCTGGAAGAATGCGGGGACTGCTCGGTGGAGGACCTCTCGGTGGACTACGCCCCCGTGCCGTTTTCCCAGGGCCGGGTGCTTCAGGTGAACGCGGCGGCGGGATGGATGGACGTGGCTGTGGCGGAGGGGTTTCCCGAGCCGGACCACGCGTGGTTCCGCGGCGGCACCGGCGACCGCTGGGGTATGGTTTTTGAGCGGGGCCGCGCCCGGCTCAAGGCCGGCGCCCCCGGCATCTTCCATGTGGACGCCTGGCGGCGCGTGTCGGGCCGGGTCTGGCGGGTGCGCCCGGCGAATCTCCGGCGGGACGGGCTGGGCTGGGCCGCCCTGGGCGACCGCGTGGTGTTCGTGCCGCGCCGCGCCGGGGCGGCGGTGCGGGTCTCCCGGGGGGCGGAGTGTGCGGTCCGGCGCGTGGTGATTCGGGCGTCACAGGGCGCCGCCGTGGCGGGCACTGCCACGGGCGGCATGGTTTTGGACCGG
>JAKPUV010000816.1 GCA_029554925.1 Candidatus Hydrogenedentota bacterium
ACCCCCGCGCGCGACGACACCACGCCGGTGATCCGGGCGTCGAGTGTGCCCCGGGCGATGTGGTCTATCAGGTTTTGCAGGGTGGTGCCGCTTCCGGACAGCAGGACGACAACGCGCAACGGCATGGTTCACTTCTCCCCCGGCCCGCGGACCGCGCCGCCGCCGGAGCGCCTATTCTAGCAGAAGGCCCCGCCCCTGTGGCGGGCACCCAAAGACAAGGCAGGCGGGACGCCTGCGGTACGAAGAGGGCCGACGGGGCGCCTTCGGTACCGCAGGCGTCCCGCCTGCCTCGTCCTCTTTCAGGTGCGTGGAATTTCGGCTGCCCCTTCAGGGCAAGTCTTTGGGGTGCCTCCTCCCCAGGGCAGGCCTGGCCCTTCGGGCGGCGGCCTGCCCTGGGCTATATTCGGATGTCCCGTTGGGACAAATAGAACCAGCTCATGGATGCGCGGTGAGTCCGAGGAATCCCCCAGCACGGCACCCACACGGCAGCCGTTGGGACAAACAGCCCCAGCTCATGGGCACAAGGGGCATTCGTCCCTTCTCGCCGGACATTTCAGCGCGATTGCCCTGGATGGGGTCGTCCGGTCAGAGGATGACGGAATGATGGTCCGGATCTTGTGCCGGAACGCGGTCCCACCCCACTTGCTTATCTGCCTCCAGTCTTTGCCGGTCCTGCTCGTCCGTGCCCAGGTCAATGGTGCAGAGGGTGAGGGTGTGCTCGCTGTGGAGGGGGCGGCGGTGGTCGAGGACGCGGTTGGGCTCGGTGGCCATCCAGTCCGGGCGGGGCTTGACCTCGGGGAAGGACGGGATGCCGTAGGAGCTTTCGCGCACTTCGAGCACGATGGGCGCGCCGGGGTCGGTCTCGAGCCGCAGGGCGACCCCGTTCTTGTCCATGAGCCGCAGGTGGAAGGAGAAGGGGTTGCCCGTGCCGAGCTCAATGCCCGCCACCGTCACGGCGTGGACCGGCGTGGCCGAAAGCGCCCGCACGGTCACATGCTGCCCGTCGCGCGGGCAGATGAACCGCCCCTCGACGATGCGGCGGCCGTTTTCGACGCGGTCGGACGACACCTCGACGCGCGGCGGGCCGAGCGGGTCCAGGGGCGCGGGGGCCTTGAGGTACTCGCGCTCGTTGCCGGGCATGAGCTCGCCGATGCGCGCGCGGGACGTGCCCGGGGCGAAGAACTGGGAGGTCCACTCGTCGGGCTCCTTGTCCGCGCTGACCCACCAGGCCTCGCCCTTGTCGAAGTTCACGAGGTAGGACAGGAAGTTCAGCTTGGGCGTCCGGGGTCCGGGCAGGTTGGTGTAGAAGGCGAAGCCGTAGACCAGCAGCCCCGCGAGGGCCAGCGCGCCCGGCGTCCACCGGCGGAACCGGTCCCCGGTGGCGGCGAGCAGGGGCGTGTGCTGGAAGAACAGCAGAGTGAGCAGGGCGGCCACGCTGAAGGCGCCCATGGCCGTGATGGCGTAGCCGACGATGGGGATCATGGGGAAGACGATGAGCACGGACGGCACGGTGAGGGCCGCCGCCCCGGCCAGCGCGCCGGGGGCGCAGTCGCGGCCGCCGCGCCCGGCCCAGGCGAGCAGGGCCACCTGGAGCGCGCCGAAGACCACCACCCACACGGGGGCGTAGACCCCGCCGGGCACGTAGAGGT
>JAKPUV010000838.1 GCA_029554925.1 Candidatus Hydrogenedentota bacterium
CCGCTGTCGGTGAGCATGGCGGTCATGGCGAGCTCGACGCCGTTGATTTCGGCGATGGCGCGGGTGACGCGGGCGCGGACGATGTAGCGCTGGACGTTGGGGACGACGATGGCCGCGAGGATGGCGATGATGGCCATGACCACGAGCAGCTCGACGAGGGTGAAGCCTTGTTTTCTTTTCATTGCGGGTCCTCCTTGCGCCCCTGCGGGGCGGTTGTATTCCTTGACTTCGGGGAAGTGGGTTCCTGTCTTCATGATACCTGTTTCCTTGTATTTTTGCGGGGTCACTGGTTGTTGATCTGGTCGCCCAGGGTGAAGATGGGGAGGTAGAGGGCGACGACGATGAAGCCGATGATGCCGCCCAGCACGATGATGATCATGGGCTCGAGGAGGGAGAGCATGGCCTCGACGGCGTTCTCCACCTCGGCGTCGTAGATGTCGGCGACCTTGACGAGCATGGCGTCGAGGGAGCCGGTCTCCTCGCCGACGTCGATCATGTTGACGACCATGGCGGGGAAGACCTTGCTCTTGTCGAGGGGGGCGGCGATGGTGTCGCCCTCCTTGACGCTCTCGTGGACGGCGTCGACGGCGTTCTGGACGACCTCGTTGCCGATGGTCTCGCGGGTGATCTTGAGGGCCTGGAGGATGGGCACGCCGGAGGTGATGAGGGTGCCGAGGGTGCGGGCGAAGCGGGCGACGGCGACCTTGGTGACGAGGTCGCCGACGAGGGGGACCTTGAGGATGACGCGGTCGAAGACGCGCTTGATCTGCTTGGACTTCATGGCGAGCTTGATGCCGATGATGGTCCAGGAGAGCGCGGTGAGGAGGATCCACCACTTGTAGATCATGAAGTCCCCGGCGGCGATGAGCACCTTGGTGGGCGCGGGGAGGTCGCCGCCGAACTCGGTGAAGATGTCGGCGAAGACGGGGACGACCTTGAGGAGAAGGAAGCTCACAATGCCGCCGGCGATGAGGATGACGGCGATGGGGTAGATGAGGGCGCCCTTGACGCGGCGCTTGAGGGCCTCGCGGCGCTCCATGAAGATGGCCAGGCGCTGGAGCACGGTCTCGAGGAGGCCGCCGACCTCGCCGGCGCGGACCATGTTGACGTAGAGGCGGTCGAACTGCTTGGGGTGCTTGGCGAGGGACTCGGCGAAGGTGGAGCCGGACTGGATGTCGCTGGCGATCTCGCGCAGGATGTCGCGCAGGAGGCAGGGCTTGAGCTGGGCCACGAGCACGTTGATGCTGCGCAGCAGCGGCAGGCCCGCGTCGATCAGGGTGGAGAGCTGGCGGGTCATGACGACCAGCTCCTTGGTCTTGACGCCGCCGAAGTAGAACTCGTCGATGCCCTTCTTCTTGCGGGCGGCCCGGCGCTCGTCGCCCTTGGTGGCCTCGCGCACGTTGGTGGGGAAGAGCCCGAGCGACCGGATGTCGTTGATGGCGAGGGCCTGGTTGTCGGCGGCGATGACGCCGAAAACCTGCTTGCCCTCCTTGTTCAGGGCGTAGTAGGCGAACTTGGCCATGGTGTTTCCCGGCTCCTTTCCCTAGTCGTCGTACTTGTCGGTGTGGTCGGCCACCTCGGGCACCCCGGTGATCCCCTTGGCGCACTTGAGGATGCCGTCCTCGCGCAGCGTCATCATGCCCTGGTTCTTCCGGGCGTGGCGGCGCAGGTCTATCGCCATCGCGCGGTCGAGCACCAGCTCGCGCACGGTCTCGTCCACCTGCATGAACTCGTACAGGCCGATGCGGCCCATGTAGCCGACGTAGTCGCAGGCGGCGCAGCCCTTGGCCCGGAAAAAGCCGAGCTTGGGGTCGGACCGCCAGTGGGCCGGCAGGCCGAGCAGCTCCATCTCCTCCCCGTCGGGCCGGTAGCGCTCGCGGCAGTGGCGGCACAGGGTGCGCACGAGGCGCTGGGCCAGCACGGCCTCGAGGGCGGCGGTGATGAGGAAGGGCTCGACGTCCATGTCGAGCAGGCGGGTGATGGTCTCGGGGGCGCTGTTGGTGTGCAGGGTGCTGAGCACCAGGTGGCCCGTGAGCGACGCCTCGATGGCGATCTGGGCGGTCTCGAGGTCGCGGATCTCGCCGACCATCACGATGTCGGGGTCCTGGCGCAGGATGGCGCGCAGGCAGGCCGCGAAGGTGAGCCCGATGTCCTCCTGCACCTGGCACTGGATGAGCCCGGGGATCTGGAGCTCCACCGGGTCCTCCGTGGTGATGATCTTGGACTCGGGGCTGTTGAGCACGTTGAGGCAGGCGTAGAGCGTGGTGGTCTTGCCGGAGCCGGTGGGCCCGGTGACCAGGATGATGCCGTTGGGCTTCTTGATGACGTTGTGGACCTGCTTGAGCACGGCCGGGCTGAGCCCGAGCACGTTGAGGTCGATGCGGACCGCGGTGCGGTCGAGGATGCGCATCACGATGCACTCGCCGTAGAGCGTGGGCAGGGTCGCCACGCGGATGTCGATGATGCTGTCGCCGATCTTCAGCTCGATGCGCGCGTCCTGCGGGAGCCGGCGCTCGCCGATGTCCATGTTGCAGATGACCTTGATGCGCGATGTGACGGCGATGCACGCCGCCTTGGGCGGCTGCACGATCTCGTGGAGCACGCCGTCCACGCGGATGCGCACGCGGAAGTCGTCCTCGTAGACCTCGAAGTGGATGTCGGACGCGCGGCGCTGCACGGCCGTGAGGAAGATCAGGTTGACGATCTTGATGACCTCGGGCTGCTGCGCCAGCTCGATGAGGTTGTCGGGGTCGGCGACGACCTCCTGGACCCCCAGCTCCTCCAGCGACAGCTCGAGCTCGCCGACGCGGTCCTTGATGTCCTCCAGCATCTTGTGGATGGACTCGGCCTCGAAGGCGTAGTTCTTCTTCCACGCGGCGGCCACGGCCTCGGGGTTGCTGATGGCGCCGCGCACCTCCATGCCCGTGATCTGCTGGAGGTCGTCGAGGGTCTGGAGGTTGAGCGGGTCGGCCATGGCCACGATCAGCGCGCCGTCGGCCACCCGCAGGGGGATCACGTTGTAGAAGCGGGCCACGTCGCCGGTGACCATGCGCAGGATGTCGTCGGCCACGGCCACCTTGGCCAGGTCCACCTTCTCCATGCCGAGCTGCAGGCCGAGGGCGTCGATGACGTCCTGCTCCTCGCCGTAGCCCAGGGAGACCAGGGTGCGGCCGAGCATGTCGCCCGTGAGGCGCTGCCGCTGGAGCGCCTCGTCGAGCTGGATCGGCGTGATGACACCCTGCTCCACCAGAATGTCGCCGAGCCGCCTTTTTCTTTGCGTCGCCAATGGCATGACGGAATTCCCGTGTGCGCGCCTAGAAGTCGCCCGCGCTGGTCTCCGATATCTCCTCGATGCCCAGCGCCTTCGCCGCCGCGATGAACTCGTCGCCGACCTGGGCGCGGGACAGGCAGTCCTTGAAGGCGCAGATGCCCTTGCGGTAGAGCGCCAGCAGGTGCTCGTCCAGCAGGTTCATCCCGTACTTGTGCCCGGTCTGGATGGCCGAGGTGATGCGGTAGGACTTGTTCTCGCGGATGAGGTTCTGGATGGCCGAGGTGCAGATCATGATCTCGTAGGCCGCGATGCGGCCGAACCCGCTCTTGCGCGGCACAAGGGCCTGGGAGATCACGCTCTTGAGGTTGCCGGCGAGCTGCGTGCGGATCTGCTCCTGCTGGTTCGTGGGGAAGGCGTCCACGATGCGGTCGATCGTGCGCACGGCGCCCGTCGTGTGCAGGGTGCCGAACACGAGGTGGCCCGTCTCGGCGGCGGTCACGGCGGCCTCGATGGTCTCAAGGTCGCGCATCTCGCCGACGAGGATCACGTCGGGGTCCTGCCGCAGGGCGCGGCGCAGGGCCTCGGCGAAGGTGGGCACGTCCACGCCCACCTCGCGCTGCATGATCAGGCTCTTCTTGTGGTTGTGGTAGTACTCGATGGGGTCCTCGATGGTGATGATGTGGTGGTCGATGTTGTCGTTGATCCAGTCGATCATCGTGGCCAGCGAGGTGGACTTGCCGGAGCCCGTGGGCCCCGTCACCAGCACCAGCCCGCGGGGCTGCTGGATCACCTTCTTCACCACCGGGGGGAGCCCCAGCTCGTCGAAGGAGTAGATCTTGCGCGGGATCAGGCGGAGCACCAGCCCCACGTAGCCGCGCTGCTTGAAGATGGACACGCGGAACCGGGCCACGTCCTCGAAGGCGAACCCGAAGTCCGCCCCGCCCACCTCCTGGAGCTCCTGCTGGTTGTCCACCGACGCGATGCTCTTCATGAGCCGCTCGGTGTCCTCCGAGGTGAGCGGGTTGTCGCCGAAATACTGCAGGTGGCCGTGGACGCGGCCGACGGGCGGGTTGTCCACCGTGAGGTGGAGGTCGGACCCGTCGCGGTCGATCAGCATCCGCAGCAGGCTCACCATCTCATACGCCATGAAAACGCTCCTTGTCCGCTATTTTTCCGCGTCCGCGGGCTCGTCCGCGCGCAGCGGCTCGTCCACCCGGGTCCGTCGGTTGACTTCCTCGATCGTGGTGACGCCCTTGAGGGCCTTCTGCCAGGCGTCGTCGCGCATCGTGATCATGCCGCTGCGGCGGGCCGCGCGGCGGATGGACGTCGCGCTGCCGCCGGCCATGACGATGCGCCGGATTTCGTCGTTGTTGAGCAGGAGCTCGTAGGCCCCGAGGCGCCCCTGGTACCCCGTCTTGTTGCAGTTGTCGCAGCCGGCCCCGTGCACGAGGTGGACCTGCGACCAGTCCACGTGGAGGCCCAGGCGCTCCTTCTCGTCCTCAGGCGGGTCGTAGGGCGCCTTGCAGGAGGAGCAGATGGTGCGCACGAGGCGCTGGGCCAGGATCGCGCGCACGCCCGACGCCACCAGGAAGGGCTTGATCCCGATGTCGATGAGGCGCGTGAAGGAGCTCGACGTGTCGTTTGTGTGCAGCGTGGAGAAGACCAGGTGGCCCGTGAGCGCCGCCTTGATCGCGATCTCGGCGGTCTCCTGGTCGCGGATCTCGCCCACCATCACGATGTCCGGGTCCTGGCGGAAGATGGCGCGCAGCGCCCGCGCGAAGTTCCACCCGATGTCGTGGTTGATCTGCACCTGGTTGATCCCGGCGAGCTGGTACTCCACCGGGTCCTCCACCGTGATGATCTTGCGCTCCACCGTGTTCAGGTTGTGCAGCGACGCGTAGAGCGTCGTCGTCTTGCCGGAGCCCGTGGGGCCCGTCACGAGCACGACGCCCGTGGCGTTGTGCAGCAGGGTCTCCCAGTCCTTCTGGTGCTGGGCGCAGAACCCCAGCTGGCCCAGGCCGAGCATGAGCCCGCTCTTGTCCAGGATGCGCATGACCACGCTCTCGCCGTACACCGCCGGCAGCGCGCTCACGCGCAGGTCCACCATCTTGCCGCCCAGGGTGATCTTGATGCGCCCGTCCTGCGGCACCCGCCGCTCCGTGATGTCCATGCCGGACATGATCTTCAGACGGGAAATGATGGCCGCCTGCGCCCGCTTGGGCGGCGGCGGCATCTCGCGCATCTCGCCGTCAATCCGGTAGCGGATCAGGATGGACGTCTTGGCGGGCTCCACGTGGATGTCGCTGGCCCGCAGGCGGAACGCCTCCATGATCATCTGGTGGACGTATTTCACCACCGGGCTGTTCTCGTCGGCCTCCTCGTCGCCGCCGCCCGCCGCCGCCGCCGCGCCCCCCGCCTCGCGCGCCGCCGCGGCGGCGTCCATGCTGATGCTTTCCATGTTCATGGAGTCGCCGCTGAGGGACCCCAGGCTCGCCAGCGA
The DNA here is from genome assembly GCA_029554925.1 of Candidatus Hydrogenedentota bacterium. GTDB lineage: Bacteria > Hydrogenedentota > Hydrogenedentia > Hydrogenedentales > CAITNO01 > JAAYBR01. The sequence goes on from JAKPUV010000838.1 coordinate 5,772, forward strand.
CCCGCCGCTGAGGTTGGACATGGTGCTCAGGGTGCTCATGCTGCTGGCGCTGCTGGCCGAGGACAGCATGCTCTCCACCGACTCCTGGCGGTGGCCGTAGTAGCGGTTGAGCGCCTCGGTGATCTCCTCGGGGGTGCTCAGCGCGGGCTCCACCGGACGGTCCAGCAGGCGCGCCAGGTTGTCCAGCGCGTTGATGTTCGTCGGGTCCGCCGTCGCCACCACCAGCACGGTGCCCCGCTCCTCGATGGGCACCACGCGGTACACCGTGGCGATTTCGCCGGGCACCGTCGACCGCACCTTCTGGGAAATGTCGCGCTCGGACAGCTTGATGATCGGGATGCCGAGCTGGTCCGCAAGCCCCTCCGTGATGTGGCTCTTGCTGATGTAGCCGAGCCGCACCAGGATCTCCCCGAGCTTGCGGGTGCCCATGGTCGTCTGCTGCCGGCGGATGGCCTCATCCAGTTGTTCCTGGGTGATGATGCCCCGCTCCACCAGCCGCTGACCGAAGAAATTATAGGTGGTCTGCATCCAACTTCGCCTTCGTGTCCAAGGATACCACTACTTTACCAGAGAGCACGCGAATTGTCAATGTAAATAGTGCGAACCGATAATGTTACACTTGGATTTAGCGTTCTTTTTGTCAACTGATTTCCCCGCCGCCGCCAAAAAATCCGCCGCGCCCGGAAAAGGCACACCCGCCCCCGCGGCACCCCCCGGCCACGGGCGGCGCCTCGGGCGCGATTCGTCTGTTGGTCCCGCCGCGGGAAGGCGGCCCGGCCGCGGGGCGCTATGCCCCGTGGAAGGTGCCCCCGAGGCTCTCAAAGCACTCCACCAGGTTGAGATTTTCCAGGGAGAAGGCCTGGAAGGCCTGTTTGGTCGTCTCGATGGAAAGCAGGCACACCGGCGGCACGCCGGGCGCGGGGTGCTCGTCCAGAAACACGTATCCGACAAAGCGGACCACGTCGAGGGCGCCGGCGATGTCGGTGGCGAAGAGCTCGTGGAGGGTGCGCAGGGGGAGCGCGTAGAGCAGCGCGGCGTAGATGGCGGCGCGCTCCTCCTCGGTGTAGAGGGTGTCGTGGAAGGTGTCGCTTCTCTCGTCGTAGCTGACGGCCTTGAGCCACGGCAGGACGCGCAGGGGCGGCAGGAGGTAGTCCACCGCGAGCCCCCGCGCCTGGGGGTAGTAGTCGATGTCGAAGGCCTGGGGGAAGAAGTCGGGGTAGGGGGAGACGGACAGGGCGTGCTCGCAGTAGTCGAGGACGGCGTAGGGCTCCCCGATGAGGTAGGCCTGGTATTTGGCGTCGATGAGGGGCAGGCACTGCTGGCGCTCGGCCCGGTAGCGGTCGCGGGCCTCCTCCCACTGGGCGAAGGCGGCCTCGTAGGTGGTCTTCATCTGCTGGACCGCGAAGGACCACTGGCGGAGCTGCTCGCGGTGGACCCCGGCGATGCGGTCGCAGATTTCGCGCCATTTCGTGTGGGCGAAGGTGTAGCGCGCGCGCGCGGACTGCTCCTTCTCCTCGCGGCGGGCCTTGACCAGCTTGTCCATGGGCTCCAGCGCGGGGGAGAAGGCCTCGTCGCTGAGCTGGGGCTCGCGGGGCAGGGCGGGCATGGCGGGGCGCTCGGGCCACTGGGGCGCCTCGGGCGCCGGCAGGATGTAGTCAGGATAGCTCTTGAGGGCCTCCCAGTCGATGCGGAGGGGGTTCTCCACGGCCTGCTGGAAGACGCCGGTGACGCCGGCCATCTCCTCCTGGGCGAGCTGGGTGCGCCCCTCGGCGATCTTGCGCTTCTGCTTGGGGGTGAGGTCCTTGCGCTTGGCGTTCATCTCAAGCCCCAGGCGGCGCTTCTTGATCTCGCAGCGGCGCTCCCACATCTGGGCCCACTGCACCGCCTGGATCGCGGCCTTGTGCACCACAAAGAGGGGCATGTCGCTGGTGATCACGCGGAACTTGGAGAGCGGGGGGAAACGCACCGGCATCCGGTAGCGTTCCAGTCCCGAGTCGCCCCGAAAGGCCTCCAGTCTGCTTTCGTCGTACATGGAAGTCCCCGTACAACAGTCCGCCGCGGCGCCCGCAGCGCAGCCAGTTTACATTATTTGGGCGCGCCGTGCCACTGGACGCGCTCGTCCAGCGGCCAGCCGTGGTGAAGGGGCCCGCAGCCCCCGCCCACGCCCAGCGCGTCGGCGTGGAGAATCGCGCCGGTGAGGTAGTCCTTGGCGAGGCGGACCGCCTCGGGCACGGAGAGCCCCCGCGCGAGAAAGGCGGCCACGGCCGCGGAATAAGTGCAGCCGGTGCCGTGGGTGTTCCGCGTCGGGATGCGCCGGGTGACGTAGTGGTGGACGCGCTCGCCGTCGTAGAGGCAGTCGCGGGCCTCGTCGCCCGGCAGGTGCCCCCCCTTCAGCAGCACCCAGCGCGGTCCGAGCGCGCGCAGCGCGCGCAGCAGGGGCAGGGGGTCGGCGGGGTCCGCCGTCAGCCCCGTCAGCGCCTCGGCCTCGGGAATGTTCGGCGTGACCACCAGCGCCAGGGGCAGCAGCCGCTCCATCAGCGCCCGGCGGGCGTCCTCCCGCAGGAGCGCGTCGCCGCTCTTGGCCACCATCACCGGGTCCACCACCAGCGGCGGCGGGCCGAAACGCTCCAGGACGCCGGCCACGGCCCCGACGATTTCCGCGCTGGAGAGCATGCCGGTCTTGACGGCGTCGGCGCCGATGTCGCCGAGGACGGCCTCCATCTGGGCCGTGACGGCCCCGGGCGCCATGTCGTAGATGCCGGTGACACCGAGGGTGTTCTGGGCCGTGACGGAGGTGACCGCCGCCGCGGCGTAGCCGCCGAGCACGGTGACGGTCTTGATGTCGGCCTCAATGCCCGCGCCGCCGCCGCTGTCGCTGCCGGCGACGGTGAGCACCCGGGAAATGCGGTTCTTCATGCGCTGCTCCGGCCGGGGGCGGTCACTAGCTCGATGAGGGTAAAGCCGTGCTTTTTCATGGAAAGTTCTTCATGCGCTGCTCCAGCCGGGGGCGGTCACTTCCACGAGGCCTCGGGCGGGGTGGCGTAGTCGGCGTAGCGGTCGGCGACCGCCGCCTCCTTGACGTTCCCCTTGTGCGCGTAGACGCGGTAGTTGAACGTGACCGGGGCGTCCTTCTTGATGACCAGGTCGCCGTTCTCGGGGATCAGCCCCTTGTTGTAGGCCTCCTTGACGAAGTAACTGTAGCCGAAGGCGTTGGCGCCCATGAGCCCGTAGTTGCGCACGTGCCAGCTCGACGGGTGGCGCGGGTTGCCCGGATGGTCGAAGACCGCCAGGCCCAGCCAGCCCGCCGCGGGGCTGTCGCCCGAGAAGTCGCACCAGGCCGCGGGCTTGCCCCACGCGGTCTTCTCCCCCTCGTCGCCCAGGGCGTTGGTGATGACCGCCTTCGCGTTGCAGATGTCCGGGCGCATCCGCACGGCGACGATGCCGCCCTCCTTCGTGTCCTTGAACTCGGCGTCGCCGAACTCGGCGGTGAAGGTGACCTTCACGTCGATGAGGCGGCCGTTCTCGGGGGCCGCGTAGAAGCGGTATTCGCGGGTCTCGCGGATGAGCGGCTCGCCCGCGCCGGTCTCCCACACGTTGTCGGACTTGATCCAGCCGTAGGCGTCGCCGGAGCCCCAGGTGACGTCTTTCGCGCGCTGGTTGCCCGAGTTGTCGCCCTCGGCCCAGAGGTCATGCGTCGTCTCGGGGGGGCCGTCCACCAGCCGCACCTCGCCGTAGGCCGACCACAGGGACTTGTGGTGCGGGTGGTCCTGGGCGAGTTTCGGCGTGCCCTCGGGGTTCATCGGGTAGTCGCGCGTCACCGTGACGCCGTCCCCGATGTTGACCGGCCACAGGAACGGCTTCTTCCACTGGGCGCCGTAGTGGTAGCGCGTGAGCAGTTTGCCGTCAACAACCACCTCCACAATCTCCTCCGCCCCGGCCTTCTCCACCGACACGCGCGGCGCGGCGGCCGCGCCGCCGGTCTTCACGGTGAACACCTTCTCCTCCCCCGCCGCCATCCGGTCCACGACAAAGGTCAGCCTGCCGTCCGCCAGGGTCGCGGGCAGCGATGCGCCGCTGTCGCTGTCGAGCACTGTCACCGGTCCGGAGGCGGCCTCCGGGCAGTCCAGCGACACCGGGGCCGCCGCGCGCGCCGTGGCGCCGGCCTTCACCACGAGGGCTTTTCCGTTGAGGTCGGCGGCGGCGGACAGGGAGAGCGCCGCGGCGAGGGCGAAAATCCAGAGGTTCTTCATGAAAGGGCTCCTTCGCTGTTTCCTGAAAACTCGGAGAGACTGTAGCACACGCCGCCGCCCCGGTGAAAATCGGCGGGCCGGCGCGTTGCGCTTGCGCGCCGCCGGGCGGGCGTGCTACTATGCTGACGCGCCCAGCGCACCGCGGAGAGGTGACCGAGTGGCCGAAGGTGGCGCCCTGCTAAGGCGTTGTACCCCAAAAGGGTACCGTGGGTTCAAATCCCACCCTCTCCGCCAGTTTTCCCTCCCCGCCCCTCCCCCCTTACGCGCCCGAAGCCCCCTCCTCCAGAGACCGGCGGCGCCGGTCCACCAGCGCGTTCAGCACCGACTGCCGCACCTGCCCCCCGCAGGGGTTTCCCGTGTAGGCGTCCATCAGTTTGACACCCACCCGCCCCCCGGACGCCCGGTGGTAGTACACCCAGTAGGGGGCGTGGAAGAGCAGCACCTGCGAGATTTCGCGGATGTGCGGCTTGGCCAGCTGGCCGCGGCGGCGCATGATCATCTGGAAAAGCCCCTTGCGGGCAAGCTCTTCCGCCCGCTCCGCCGGAATCAGGGGGGGGAAACTGTCGCCCGGGGGGGGCTCCGCCCGCAGGGCCTCCCTGCGCTCGCTCAGCACAATGAATCCGGTCCAGGCGTCCACGCACACGCACACCACGCCCACCTCGCCGCGCAGCTCGGTGACGAACTCCACCAGCCAGCACGGCATCCACAGGCATTCGAGGCGGGGAAGGGTTCTGGTGCCCGGAACGGGCGAGGCCACGGGGGGCTTGGCGCGGCCCAGCAGGCCGAACAGACGGTACCACCGGGGCCGGGTGAAATAGCGGACGGCGTCCTCCCGGAAATACCGCGGCGGCAGGTGAAGGGCGGTCACGGGCGTTTCAGCAGCCCCTTCTGGATGGCGAGCCCGTAGAAGATGGAGCCCGCCCCCATGCCGACCAGGCTCAGGCCCGCGATGACGTTCACCAGCGCGGCGCGCATGAGCCCCGCCTGAACGGCGTACCAGGTGCCGAAAACGACCGGCAGGCCGAGCAACACCAGGAATCCCCCCAGCAGGACGTACAGCTCCGCGTCGCGGCGCTTGAGGTTGTCGCCCGTGTTCTTGGTGCTGTCAATCCGGTGCATGTCACCGTGTTTTTCGTCGCTCATGTCTCGAAAACTCCCGAAGGCGTCCGCGGGGCGCGCCAGGCCCGGTCAGGACGGTTTCACATGAAGTAAATGTACACGAACAGGTGGGGCACCATGGAGACGATGGTCCACAGCCGCAGGTCGGTCCAGAGGGCCCTGTTCTCGCGGCCGCTGTTGAGCATCTCCGGCTTGATGAAGAAGCAGACCCACACCATGGTGCCTACAAACAGCGCCAGGGCGAAAATCTGCGCCCAGGGCTGGTAGACCGTGGCCAGGAACCGGTTGACCGGCAGGAACACCGGCTTGGCCACGGGCTCGAACACGCCCCCGAACCAGTCCAGAAAGGCCAGCCAGCCCTCCACGATGGCGTTGGACACGGCCACCACCGTCCCGAAGAATCCGCCCTTTTCCGCCGCCTCGGTCAGCACCGACGTGTCGCCCTTGGCCTGGGCCACCACCGATGAGAGGACCGCTGTCACGTCCAGTGTGGTCATTGCGACACCCTTTCTTCCAGCGCGGCCTGGGTTTCCGTGTCCTTCAGAACGGAACCCCACACCAGCCCGCGTATCTTGTCCTCGGGCTCCGGCGGCGTCAGCAGGCTGACCACCACCGTGACCACCATGGCAAAAACGAAGGAGAACATGGCGACATACAGGAACGGGTCGTCCGAGGGGAAAAGCCCCGGCACGCACCAGAGAATGAAGCAGAAGAACACCCCGGTGATGAGGCCCGTGAGCGCCCCCCAGCGGTTGGCCCGCTTCCACAGGATGCCGAGCAGCAGGATGGCCAGCGTCGGCCCCTGGAACAGCGACAGGATGGTCTGGATGAAGTTGTAGAGGCCGCCCACACGGGCGAACTGCGGGGCGAGCACCGCGCTGGCGATGATGAGGAACGCGGTGAAGCCGCGGCCCCAGTTGAGCGCCTGGCGCTCGTTCAACGGTTTCCCGCCGAGCAGCACCTTGGACCGGTTGAAGATGTCCGTCACAAAGATGGTGGACGCGGAGCTCAGGGTGCCCGAGATGCTGGACATGAGCGCGGCGAAGAGTCCCGCGAACATGAGGCCCTGCAGGCCCGGCGGCAGCATGAGCCGCATCATCGTCGGCACCACCTTGTCCTGCTCCTTGAGCATGGGCATGTCGCCCGCGGCCGTCTTCACGTACTCCACCATCTCGGCGGGCACCACCGACGGGTCGGCCTTGATCACGTTGGGCAGGTAAATCAGGGCGCACAGCCCCGGCAGCGCCACCATCAGGGGGATGAAGGACTTCAGGAAGCCGCCCAGCAGCATGCCCGCCTTGGCGTCCCACTCGGTGCGCGCGCCCAGCGTGCGGTGGACGATGGCCTGGTTGCCGCTCATGTAGGCGACGGCCATCACCACGCCCAGCCCAAACACGATGCCGGACCAGGGGAAGGCCGAGTGGTCATTGGGCAGCAGGATGGTGAAGTGGTTGGCGAACTGGTCGCCCATGGCGGCGATGCCCTCGCGCAGGTTGCCCCAGCCGCCGACCTCCCACAGGCTCAGGGCCAGCAGCGACAGGCCGCCCACATACATGACCACCAGCTGCACCACGTCGGTCATCACCACCGCCGACAGGCCGCCGGAGAAGGTGTAGAAGCCCGTGATGAGCGCCATGGCCCACACGGTCACCATGGGGTCGTAGCCGAGCACCGTCCGCACCAGGTCGTCCGCCGTGGTCCACAGCATCATGACCAGCGAGATCAGCATGACCATGATCCAGATGCCCGCGTTGATGAGCTGCACCCCGGCGTTGTAGCGCCGCCCCAGGAACTCCGGAATCGTGAACACGCCGGAGCGCCAGAAGTAGGGGACGAAGATGAACGCGGCGAAGACCATCGCGGGCATGGAGCCCAGCCAGTCAAAGTTGGCGGCGGAGATGCCGTAGGTGTACGCGTTGCCCGCCACCCCCACGAAGTCCGTCGCCCCGATGTCGCTCACCACGATGGAGAAGCCGATGGCCCAGAAGGGCAGCGCCTTGCCCGCCAGGAAGAAGTCCCCGGCGTTGTCAATGTACTTCGTGGTGTACAGGCCGATGACGAAGCAGCCCACCATGTACACGGCGATGATGGAAAAGTCTATCCAGTGGAGGTGTACAAATTGCATCCGTCTCTCCCTGCAAAAAAGGCCGGAAATGGGCGTCCCGCCGCGCCGGACTTGCGCGGGAGCGGCCATTATGCCAGAATCTGTGAACCGGCACAACCTCACCCGCCCGGCTGCACCGAAAGCGGTTCTGGACATGATCGTCTCCCTCGCCCCCGAAACGCTGGACCTGAGCGTGGTCCTCCCCTGCCTCAACGAGGCCGAAAACCTGCGCGTACTCCTGCCCGACCTGCGCCGCGCGCTCGACGGCCTCGGCGTGTCCTGGGAGGTCATCGTGGTGGACGGCGACTCCGCCGACGGAACGCCCGATGTCGCCCGCGCGGAGGGCGTCCGGTATGTCCGCGAGGCGGCCAAAGGCTACGGCGCGGCCATCACGCGCGGCTTCTGCGAGGCCGGCGGCCGCCATGTGCTCACCATGGACGCGGACCTGTCGCACCCCGCGCGGTTCATCTCGGACCTCTGGGCCGCCCGCGACGCCGCCGACCTCGTCATCGCGTCGCGCTATGTCCCCGGCGGCGGGGCAGACCAGCCCGCGTTCCGCCTCTTCCTCAGCCGCGTGATCAACGCCTTTTTCGGGAAGGGCCTCTCCCTGCCCGCCCGCGACCTCTCCAGCGGCTTCCGCATTTACCGCCGGGCCGTCCTGCGCGGCCTGGCCGTGGATCACGCCAACTTCGCCGTGCTCATGGAGATCCTGCTCAAAGTCCTCGCGCGCGGCGGAGACGTGGCCGAAATCCCCTTCCATTACGAGCCCCGCGTGCAGGGGCGGTCCCACGCCCGCGTCCTCGCCTTCGGCCTGGAGTACCTGCGCCTCTTCCGCCGCATGTGGCGGCTCCGCAACAGCATTGATTTCCCCGACTACGACTGGCGCGCCCACGACAGCCGCATCTGGTTCCAGCGCTACTGGCAGCGCAAACGCCACGGGATCATCCTGCGCTTCGCGCCCGGGGGGGGGCGCGTCGCCGACATCGGCTGCGGCAGCAGCCGCATCCTCGCCGACCTCCCCCACGCCATAGGCGTGGACCTCCGCCGCGACAAGCTCCGCTTCATGCGCCGCGTCCACGGCCCCCTCGTCCAGGGCGACGGCATGCGCCTCCCCTTCGCCGACGCCTCCCTCGACGGCGTCATCTCCTCCGAGATCATCGAGCACATCCCCGACGAGGGCGGACGCCACATTGACGAGCTTCTGCGCGTGCTCCGGCCCGGCGGCATCCTCGTCCTCGGCACCCCCGACTACGGCGGATGGCAGTGGCCCCTCATCGAGTGGTTCTACGGAAAGGCCGCCCCCGGCGCCTACGCCCACGAGCACGTCACCCGCTACACCCGCGAGCGCCTCCGCGAGGCCCTCAAAGAGCGCGGATGCGCCCTCCTCGACGAGGACACCATCTGCCGCGCCGAACTCATCCTAAAGGCCAGAAAGGCCGGCGGCCACGGAACGCCTCAGCCTTGATGCCTTTCGTTCAGCCGATTTAGGTGGTCCAACAACGAGGGCACATCATCTCGAATGATGCTCCACAGGGTGTCGTCGTCCACTCCCAAGTAGCCGTGAATCAGACGATTTCGGGTGGCAACCACAAGCCGCCAAGGCACCTCTGGATGAGCGGCCCGCACCGATTCCGGAATATGGGCGGCCGCCTCCCCAATAAGCTCCAGATTGCGCAGCGTCGCATCGTAGTTCAACCCGCTGGCGACAAAACACCCCTGATCCAGCCCTTCCGTATAGGCCAGGACCCTTTCCGAGAACCGGATCATGTCTGCCACGAAGAAACGCCACTCTCGTTCAGGAGGTTCAGACATGAACCATCTCCCGCTCGATGTGGGGGCGCAGCTCAGACCGAAGGGCCTTCTCGGTGACCAGGTCCACCGAACACCCCAGCAGATCCTCGAGATAGAACTGGACCCCAAAATACCGGGTGGACGTGGCGGGGCCGTCAAAGGCCACCAGAACATCCACATCACTCCCAGGACCCGCCGAATCCCGCGCCGTGGAGCCGAACAGGGCCAGCCGGATGACACCAAAACGGGCCGCAAGCGCGGGCTTGCTGCGGGAAAGCAATTCCAATGTCTCTTCTCGTCTCATGGCCACATCCAGTTTCTTTCGCCATTGCGGGACGTGACAATTGCGCCCCGCACTACGGAACCACACCCATGAGACTAAACAACGGCCGAGGCGGAAATCAACGCCCCACACGGGAAAAGCCTTTTCTCATCGGTGTTCATCCCTGTTTATCGGTGGTTGCCTCTCCGGAAAAGGAACCACCTATGAACAGGGATGAACACCGATGGCACGCATTTGAACCGCAGCGGGGATCATTCCAGAGAATGCCCGCCGCGGTTGCGCTTAGAGGT
>JAKPUV010000853.1 GCA_029554925.1 Candidatus Hydrogenedentota bacterium
TAGCGCAGCGGCGTGTCCACGCAGCCCAGCAGCCCCTGCACGATGTCGTCTATGTAGGTGTAGTCGCGCCGGGTGGACCCGTCGCCGAAGACGGGGATGGGCTCGCCGCGCAGGAGGTTCCGCGTGAACTTGTGGATGGCCATGTCGGGCCGCTGGCGCGGGCCGTACACCGTGAAGAAGCGCAGCATCGTCACGTGCAGCCCGTAAAGGTGGCTGTACACATGGGCCTGCAGCTCGTTCATCCGCTTCGTCGCCGCGTAGGGGCTGATGGGCCGCATCACGGGGTCGTCCTCCGTGAACGGCACCGCCGTGCTCCCACCGTAGACCGACGAGCTCGACGCGAACACGAGGTGCGACGGCCCGAAGTCGCGGCACGCGTCCAGGATGTGCTGGCCGCCGACCACGTTCACCCGGTGGTACAGGTTCGGGTCCTGCAGCGACGGCCGCACCCCCGCCCGCGCCGCCAGATGCACCACCACCTCCGGACGGAACCGCTCAAAGGCCGCCCGCAGCGCCGCCTCGTCGCAGATGTCCGCCTCCACCAGCGCAAACCCGGGCTTCGCCAGCGCCCCGGCCAGGTTCCCCCGCTTGACGGCCGGGTCGTAATAGTCGTTGAACTCGTCCAGCCCCAGCACCTCGTCCCCCCGCGCCAGCAGGGCGTCCGTCAGATGGGACCCGATAAACCCGGCCGCGCCGGTGACCAGCACACGTTTCATGCGGTGATTCCTTGTGGATGGGGACAAGACAAACGAATGAAGTCATTGTAGCCCAACCGCCCGCAACCGCGAAAGCGCGGGGAAACGCCCGAATCGCGCCGGGCAAAGGGCGGCCTTCGTGTCCGCGCCAGGGCGCAGCAAGCAGCGCCCCTACCCGAGGATGCTCAGTCCTTCGACAAATACCCAAGGCATGGACAGGGGTGCCGCTTGCCGCGCCCTCTTGATTTCCGGCATGACCGCCGCCCAGCCCAGGCCACCCCGGCGATGATCCCCCTTCCCCCGGCCTAGAAGCCCTTCCGCGAGTCGAGCAGGAGCGTCACGGGGCCGTCGTTCACCAGGCGCACCGCCATGTGCGCGCCGAAGACGCCCGTGGCCACAGGGACGCCGCGCGCGCGGAGCTGTTCCGCCGTGCGCTCGTAGAGGGGGATGGCGGTCTCGGGCCGCGCCGCCGTGATGAACGACGGGCGCTTCCCCCGGCGGCAGTCGCCGTGCAGGGTGAACTGCGAGATGAGCAGCACGCCGCCGCCCGTGTCCCCCAGCGACAGGTTCATCTTGCCGTCGGCGTCGTTGAAGACCCGCAGGCCGGCGATCTTCTCGGCGAGGTAGTCCGCGTCCGCGGGCGTGTCGCCCTCCTCCACCCCCAGCAGCACGAGGAAGCCCGGGCCCGTCGCGCCGACCACGGCGCCTTCCACCTCAACGGAGGACTCGGAGACCCGCTGGACCACGGCGCGCATACGTCAGCCCCCCCCGCCGGGGGCCATGCGCGCCCGGAGCTCCGCCATCTGGCGGTCCCAGCGCTCCAGGTCGCGGGCGATGTAGGCGTCGCACGCCTCCGCCCGCGCCGCGCGCCCCTCCACGGCCCGCAGCAGCGCCGCCCGCAGCGACGCCGGGTCGTGGGCCGAGAACTCGCCGAGGCCGTCAAACTCCGCGCGGGTCACGGCGCTGTCCGTGGCCGTGAACGGCACGCCCAGGGCCAGGCACTCGCGGATGGACCACAGCAGTGTGTCGGGCCGCAGGGTGAGCGTGAGCGCCGCATCGCACGCCGCCATCAGCGCCAGAAAGCGCGGCCGCGGCAGGAGCCCCGTCAGGGTGACATTCGCCGGAACGGCCGCCGGGGCGAGCCCCGCCCGCGCCGGGTCGCCCGTAAGGAAGAAATGCGCCTCGGGCATGGCCTCCGCCCCCCGCAGCACCTCGCGCCACGCGTCGTCCGGCGCGAACCGGTTCACCATCAGCACCTTCAGACGGTCCCCCGCCGCCGCCGTCACCGCCGACACGTCCTCGCCCGCCGCCAGGGCCAGCATGTCCCCCCGCGCCACGGCGGGAGACTTCACCAGCACCGCGCCGCCCGCGCCCCACGCGCGCAGCAGCGCCTCGTTCGCCTCGTTGTGCGCCAGGTTCGCCCGCAGCCGCCGCGCCAGGGGCCGCTGCAGCCAGTGAAACCAGCGCCAGCGCCCGTCGAGAAACGACGAATGGTTGTCCGCC
>JAKPUV010000882.1 GCA_029554925.1 Candidatus Hydrogenedentota bacterium
GTGAGGCAGTCCATGCTCGGCGCGTCCAGCCGGCGCAGGCACTGGAAGAAGTCACCGTAGAGCGGCGTGTGCGACAGGATCGGCTCCTCGCACAGCAGGTGCCCGCCGGACAACACCTGGTGCCGGTCGCACCAGTCCTGAATCTGGCCGAAATAGTGCTCCGACACGAGGTCGCCCACAGTGCCCCAGAAATCGTGCCGCGCCTTCTCCGCCGCCGGACCCGCCCCCCACACCAGATGCGGCAGCACGGACGCGACCGGGTAGCCGTTCCGATTCTCGAAGGCCGCAGGCAGGTTCGGCGACCACGGCAGCACCGACCACGGCTGCTTCCGCATGAACACGCTCATGAGCGACGGCTCGTCGGTGAAGGTGGAGACAAACCACGCCCCGAGGTCCTTCCCCAGCTGCGCCGCGTAGGCGTCGTGCGTCACCTCCAGAAAGCGCGCCGTCGGATCCGGCATCAGCAGGTTGATGTACGGCAGCTTGTCCGCCAGGCTCACCGCCGCATGCGTTCCCTCGTAGAGCCGGTCCTCCGTAATCACCAGCACCCGCCACGACCCCGCAGGCGGCTCCCAGGACAGTTTCCCGTCCTGAATCCGCGCGGACAAATCCACCGCCCCCGGCAGCTCCAGCGCGCCCCCCGCCACCGGGTACGCCGCCGCATGGAACAGCGCGCCCGGCGGACAGTCCAGCGACACCGGCCCGCTCGCCGTCTCCATCTGCGCGATCAGCAGCCCCCGCGCCTCCCATTCCGGATGCCCCTCCAGCGTCTGCCCGCCCGCCAGCCCCGACGGATACCCCCGCTCGTCATACAGCCACAGCGACATCCCCCGTTTCCGCGCCGCCTCCAGCCCCCGCCGGAACGCCGCCCAATGCTCCCCGCTCTTCAGATAGTCCTGGAGGTTCACATTCGTCGCCACCCCGCCGAAGCCCTGCGCCGCCGCGCGGTCAAACCAAGCCTCCTGCCCCTCCGCCTCCACCGGCATCCTATGCAGGATCGGCAGGATCCGCGCCTCCGCCGGCGGCGACGCAAACCGCTGCGCAAACGGACGGTCCGCCCCCGGCAGCGCCGCCGGGGCGCCCCCCTCCCCTGCCGCCGCCGCCCAGGCGGAACACCCCCATCCCAGCACCACGACC
>JAKPUV010000974.1 GCA_029554925.1 Candidatus Hydrogenedentota bacterium
ACTTCGACGCCCCCTACCGCTCCGCCAGCATCACGGAGTTCTGGCGGCGCTGGCACATCTCCCTCTCGACCTTCCTGCGCGATTATCTCTACGTGCCCCTCGGCGGCAACCGGCGCGGCGCGCGGCGCACCTACATCAACCTCGCCATCGTGATGCTCCTCGGCGGCCTGTGGCACGGCGCGAACTGGACCTTTGTCTGCTGGGGCGCGTACCACGGCGCATGGCTCGCCTTCGAGCGCTGGCGCGGGAAGGAGAGCGTCTACGCCCGCCTGCCTCACGCCGTCCAGGTGGGGATCACCTTCGTGCTCGTGCTGTTCTCCTGGGTCCTGTTCCGCTCCGAGACCCTGTCGGGGGCCGCGGCCTATTTCGCCGCCCTCTTCGGCCTCGCGGAAACCACCCCCGCCGCCGCGCTTCTCGGGGGCCTGCTCTACACCCCCGGCAACCTCGCCCTCCTGGGCGTCTGCGCCCTCCTCGCGCTCCAGCGCCGGCAGGCCTTCGACCTCGCGGAAAAGGTCACCTGGGCCCGCGCCCTGGTCCTCGTCCCGCTGTTCATCCTGTCCGTCATGGTGATGTTCGAACAGTCGTTCAACCCGTTCCTGTATTTCCAGTTCTAGGGAGGTTTCTGGTGGAGACGCGGCGTATTGAGATGCGCTTTCTGAACGCGCCCCGAGGTGGCACGGGCTTCCAGCCCGTGGTTTGGGTCATGGATGCGGCCCAAGACCACGGGCTGGAAGCCCGTGCCACCTCATCCAGTGTCCGCCTCAACCGTCCCCTGCCCCCGGGAGGGCCCAGCCGATGAAGCAGCATGCACACCGCTTTCTCGCCGCCGTCTTCCTGATCCTGATCTTCGGCGTCGGGGCCGTGCAGGCCGTGCTGGACCTGCGCGGCGGCGGGCGGCCGCGCGCCCTCGACCTGTTCACACAGCCCCCCACGGAGCAGGCCCTCCGCGCCTATGAGAAGGGCCTCGAGGACGGCTCATGGTTTGAACGGCAGGCCCGGCCCCTCATGACCGCCGCCCTCTTCTTCGCCCTGGGCGACGCGGGGGACAACGCGGTCCTCGGGCACGGCGGCTGGTTCTTCTACCGCCCCGGCGTGCAGTACCTGACACGGCCCCTGCCGCGCTTCGACCGCACCGGCGACCCCGTGGACGCCATCACGGCCTTCCGCGACCGCCTCGCCGAGCGCGGCATCCGCCTGCTGGTCGTGCCCGCGCCCAACAAGGAGACGGTCTACCCCGAACGGCTCACCCGCCGCGCGGAGGGCCTGTCCGGCGCGGTGAATGGCAACACCCGCGAGATCCTGGCGCGGCTTGCGCGCGCGGGCGTCGAGACCGTGGACCTCGCGGCGCTCTACGCCGACGCGCGGCGGACCCAGGGCGACGACCCGCCCTGGTACCTCCCGCAGGACACCCACTGGTCGCCCCGGGGCGTGGCCCTGGCCGCGCGGGCCGTCGCCGACCGCCTGACGGAGCTCGGCTGGACCGCCCCCGGCGGCGTGGAGTACGCCGCCGAACCCGCGCCCACCCCGCGCGCGGGCGACGTGCCCCGCATGATGCGCGCCCCGCTGGTCGAGGCCGCCTGCCCGGCGGAGACCGTGCCCTGCGAGCGCGTCCTCCGCCGCGACACAGGCGAGCCCTACGCCGACGACCCCGCGTCCGAGGTGCTCGTCCTCGGCGACAGCTTCCTGCGCATCTACCAGCGCGACGACCCCGGCGCGGCCGGCTTCACCGCCCACCTCGCCCGCGCCCTCGGCAGGCCCCTCGCCTCCATCATCAACGACGGCGGCGCGTCCACCCTCGTCCGCCAGGAGCTCAGCCGCAAACCCGAACTCCTCCGCAACACCAAAGTTGTCGTGTGGGAGTTCACCGAGCGCGACATCCGCCACGGCATGGAGGGCTGGCAGGACGTCCCCCTCCCGCCCGCGGGGTGACATTGTCCCCGTGAACCGCGCGGGACGCGGTTCCTATGGGCCCCGCGGGGTGTCGCGTCACTCCACCTTCTGGAGCCCGTCGAACATGCGGAGGTGGTTCTGGACACCGAGGGCGTCCATCC
>JAKPUV010001010.1 GCA_029554925.1 Candidatus Hydrogenedentota bacterium
GTCGAGTCGGACAAGCTCATCCACCAGCAGTGGGAGCGCACCTGCATCACCGTGGTCACCGACTTCGCCATCCTCTACGAGAAGGCCCGGGTCGTCGTCTCCACCGACGCGACCTGACCTCCCCACCCCAAAAAGGGCGGCGGGGCCGTTGATCAAACGGCCCCGCCGCCCGACAACCACACCCGCCCGTCCGACCTGTCGGACCCGTCCGACTTGTCCGATGCTTTCCCCCAGGAGCCGCCCATGCCCCCCTTCGCCCCGCCCGACCTTGTGCGCCTCAAACTCTCCCTCGATGCCGCCGCCGCCCCGGACCCGCTGGTGGCCGACGCCCTCGCCGACGCCCACCGCGAAATCCTGGGCCGCCTCCGCCCCGACATCGTCCCCGTGGCCCACGCGGAAACCCTGGCCTCCGGCGAGGCCCTGGTCGCCGCGGCCCGTGTCCTGCGGCGTCTCGGCGCGGCCGCCGCCGCCGCGGCCCGCGCCGTCTCCGTCGGAGGCCAGCGCGTAGACCTCTCGGACCGGGACGGGGCCGCCATCCGCGCAGCTGCCCCCCTGGAAGAGGAGGGGTGGGCCGCCCTCGCGCCGCTCCTCCTGCCGGTGGTGACCACTGCGGAAGCCGCCGCCACGCCGACACAACCCGTTGTCCCGGCCTGAGGCCCCAACCCGTGGAGAGCCCCGCCATGCCCCGTATCGGTACCCTGGAGCTGGACCCCGAAATCACCGCCGTCAAGGAGACCCGCGAACGCCGGGAGGATGGCTGGCACCGTCAGATCAGCGTGACCGGCCTCGCTCCGCTGTGCGCCCCGGCCGCCACGCGCGAGGCGTTTCTCGACGCCCTCTGGGCCGCCGCCGCCGCGGACGAAACCGGCTCCGTCACGATGTCGCTCCGGCCCGGGCGCGCGATCTCGGCGCGTGCCCTGCGGCTCACCCGGGAGAACCTCCGCACCGGCGGCGAGGGCGCCTTTTCCGCGCTCTTCGAGGGGCTCGCGCCGTGGGAGGAGGCCGAGTCTCCCACCACCGCCCTTTGGAACATCGCCTCCCAGGGCGCGGAAACG
>JAKPUV010001020.1 GCA_029554925.1 Candidatus Hydrogenedentota bacterium
CTGACGCGCACGGCCAACCCGGAGGACCGCCGGGAGGTGATCGTCCGGGTTTCCGACCGGCACGAGACGTGGGTCTGCGAACTGGAACGCCGCAGGCTCCAGACCTTTCTGGAGCTGGTGGACCGCGTCGGCGACGACTGCGCCCGCACCTGGGCGGAGGTGGCCGCGCGCATTCAGGAGGTGCTCCGGGAGGCGGAGCCGGAAACGTTGAAACGGCGGGCAACCGGGGCGCGCGGCGCGCGTCCGGCGAAAGGGGGCACCCCATGAAACGCGCGTCTGGACTGCTGGCCCTTTGGATGCTTCTCGCGGGCGCGGCCCCGCTGTTCGCCCAGGGCCCGCCGGGCGGGAAGAAGATGCCGCCGCAGGTGGGCCTGGCCCCGGCGGCGGTGAAGACCGTCCCGGTCACCTTCGAGTACGTGGGGCTCACGGAGGCGTCGAAGACCGTCGAGGTCCGCGCGCGGATCCAGGGCTTCCTCGAAACCCGCGAGTTCCAGGACGGCGCGTATCTGAAGGAGGGCGCGCGCCTGTTCACCATAGACCCGCGCCCCTTCGAGGCGGACCGGGACGTGGCGGCGGCGCAGGTGGCCCAGGCCGCGGCGCGGCTTCGGCTGGCGGAGCAGGAGCTGGCGCGGCTGAAGGCGGTGCGGACGCCGGGGGCGGTGGCCGCGGCGGACGTGGACCAGCGCGAGGCGGAGGCGGCGGGGGCGGAGGCGGCGCTGCGGCTGGCGGAGGCCCAGTTGAAGAAGGCGGAGCTGAACCTCGACTACACGAAGGTCTCCGCGCCCCTGACCGGGTTCATCGGCAAGGCGCAGAAGGAGGCCGGAAGCTATGTGGACAGCGCGCAGAACAGCCTGCTGGCCGTGATGCACCAGGTGGACCCGCTCTATGTGACCTTCAAGGTCAGCGAGGCGGACTTCCTCGCGTGGCGGCGCGGCGAGAAGGAGGGCGCGCTGGCGCTGGCGGGCGGCAGGACCGTTCCGGACGTGGCGATCACGCTGCTGGACGGCACGCCCTTCGGCGAGCCGGGCGCGCTCGACTACGAGAACACCGGCGTGGACACGCAGACGGGCACGGTGGAGCTGCGCGCCACGTTCAAGAACGGCGACCGGTCGCTCAAGCCGGGCCAGTTCGTGAAGGTGCGCCTGTCGGGCTGGGAGCGGCCGAACGTGCTGACGGTGCCCCGGCGGGCCGTGGGCCAGACGCCCAAGGGCCCCGTGGTGTACCTGGTGGGGCCGGACAGCAAGGCGCAGGAGCGGGTGGTGAAAACCGGCGAGTGGTCCGGGGAGGACTGGATCATCCTGGAGGGGCTGGAGGCCGGCGACCAGGTCATCGTGGACGGCCTCACCAAGGTCCGCGCGGGCACCGAGGTGTCCACCGGCCCGCCGCCGGGCGCGCCGGGCGCGGCGGACGCGGCCAAACCCGCGGCCCCGGCCAGGTAGGGGCGCGCGCATGATCTCCCGATTCTTCATAGACCGGCCGATCTTCGCCACCGTGGTGGCCGTGGTGATCGTGCTGTGCGGCCTCGTGTCGTTGTTCTCGCTGCCCGTGGAGTCGTCGCCGCAGATCACGCCGCCGACGGTGGTGATCAGCGCCACCTATCCGGGGGCGGACGCGCAGACGGTGATGGAGAGCGTGGCCACGCCCATCGAGCAGGAGCTCAGCGGCGTGGAGCACATGCTCTACTACCAGTCCGCCAGCGCGAACGACGGCAGCCTCTCGATCACGCTCTCCTTCGAGATCGGCACGGACCTCGACATCGCGGCGGTGGACGTGCAGAACCGCGTCAAGCGCGCCGAGCGCCGCCTGCCCGAGCAGGTGATGCGGCAGGGCATGAACGTCAGCAAGCGCATGAGCACCTTCCTGGGGATCATCGCCCTGCAGTCGGACAAGCCCGAGCACGACATGCTCTTCCTGAGCAACTACGCCACGATCCACATGGTGGACACGCTTTCGCGCGTGCCCGGCGTGGGCCAGGTGCGCATTTTCGGCAACAAGGACTACTCGATGCGGGTCACCCTGGACCCCGACCGGCTCGTGCTCAAGGGGCTGACGGTGGCCGACGTGGGTCAGGCGATCCGCGAGCAGAACGGGCTCTACGCGGCGGGCGAGATCGGCGGCGGCCCGAACCCCGACCCCGTGGACTTCACCTTCCCCGTGCTCGCGCCGGGGCGGCTCACCACCCCGCAGCAGTTCGAGGAGATCATCCTGCTGGCGCGGCCCGACGGCTCCCGCGTGCTCCTCAGGGATGTGGGCCGGGTGGAGCTGGGGTCGCTGGACTACGGCACCGAGGGCCGCTACAACGGCAAGCCCACGGCCCTGATCCCGGTGTCGGCCCAGCCCGACGCCAACGCGCTGGAGACGATGAACGGGGTGAAGGCCGCGCTGGAGGAGCTGGCCAAGGACTTCCCGGAGGGCGTCCACTACGGCATGCCGCTGGACACGACCACGTTCATCACCGTGTCCATCCAGGAGGTGGCCAAGACCTTCCTGGAGGCCACCCTCCTGGTGACCATCGTCGTGCTGCTCTTCCTGGGGAGCTGGCGCGCCGCCCTGATCCCCATGGTCGCCGTGCCCGTGGCCATTGTGGGCACCTTCATGGGACTGCTCGCCCTGGGGTTCTCCATCAACTCGCTGACCCTGTTCGCGCTGGTGCTGGCCATCGGCATCGTGGTGGACGACGCCATCATCGCCGTGGAGAACGTCGAGCGGCTCATGCACGACGAGCGTCTGGCCCCGCGCGAGGCGACCATCAAGGCCATGGGCCAGGTGCAGGGCCCCATCATCGCCAGCGTGCTCTCCCTGGCCGCGGTCTACCTGCCCGTGGCCTTCATCGGCGGCAGCACGGGCGTCATGTACCGCCAGTTCGGCATCACCATCTCGCTGGCCGTGGCGATTTCCGGGCTTATCGCGCTGGTGCTGAGCCCGGCGCTGTGCCGGCTCCTCCTGCGCGCCAACCACAACAAGCTGTTCCTCTTCCGCTGGTTCGACGCGGGCGTGCGCGGGTTCACCGCCCTCTTCGCCTTCAGCGCGCGCTGGGTGATCCGGCTGGGCGTCGTCTCCATGGTGCTGTTCGCCGTGCTTGTCTACGCCGCCTACTCCCTCTTCATGCGGGTTCCGGCGGCCTTCGTGCCCCAGGAGGACCAGGGCTACGTCATGGTGGTGGCGCAGCTGCCGCAGGGGTCGTCCCTCGACCGGACCAAGGCCGTCGTTTCCCAGATCGAGGAGTTCGTGCTGGCGCAGCCCGAGACGAAGGGCATCGTCGCCATGTGCGGACAGGACCGGCTCTCCAACGCCGCGGTCCCCTCGGCGGCCAGCATGTTCGTCAGCCTCAAGGACTGGTCGGAGCGCGTCGGGCCGGAGCACTCCGCCGACGCCCTGGTGGCGCGCCTCTTCCAGCGCTTCGGCGGGCTGAAGGAGGCCACGGTGCTCGCCTTCGTGCCGCCGCCCATCCGCGGGCTGGGCATGCGTGCGGGGTTCGAGGCCCAGCTTGAAACGCGCGGCGGCGACGACCTGGCCTCCCTGGCGCGGGTCATGTCCGAGTTCATCGCCGAACTGAACAAGGATCCCATGTTCTCCGGCGTGTCCGGCACGCTGGACGTCACGCAGCCGAAGATTCGGGTGAAACTGGACCACACGCGGGCCAAACTCCTGGGCATCCCGGTGGGCGAGGTGTACAACACGCTCCAGGCGCTGCTCGGCTCCTACTACGTCAACGACTTCAACATCTACGGGCGCGTGTACCGCGTGCAGCTCCAGGCCGACCCGCAGTTCCGCGACGAGCCCTCGGACATCCGGAAGATCCACGTGCGCAACAGCGCGGGCGAGATGATCGAGCTTTCCGGCGTGGTGGACGTCTCCATGGAGGCGGGCCCCAGCGTGGTCGGCAGGTTCAACAGCTTCACGTCGGCCCAGATCACCGGCGCGCCCGCGCCCGGCATCAGCACGGGGCAGTGCATCCGGCGCGTCCAGGAGATCGCCGCGCGGACGCTGCCGCAGGGCTACACCGTCGAGTGGAGCTCGGGCTCGTACCAGGAGGTGCGCACGGGCAACCAGTCCTACTACGTCATGCTCTTCGGCCTGGTCATGATCTTCCTCGTCCTCGCCGCGCAGTACGAGAAGTGGTCGCTCCCCCTCGCCGTCCTCATGGCCGTGCCCTTCTGCGTCTTCGGCGCCTTCGCGTCGCTGGTCCTGCGCGCCGCGCCCGCCGACATCTACTTCCAGATCGGACTGCTCACGCTCATCGGCCTGTCGGCCAAGAACGCCATCCTCATCGTCGAGTTCTGCGCGAAGATGCGCGCCGACGGCGCGGGCATCCTGGAGGCGGCCATCGCCGCCGCCCGCATCCGCCTGCGCCCCGTGCTCATGACCGCCATCAGCACCATCCTCGGCGCGCTCCCCCTGGCCCTGAGCCAGGGCGCGGGCGCGGCCGGACGCCGCTCCATCGGCAACAGCGTCGTGGCCGGCATGATCACCGCCACCTTCCTCGCCGTGTTCTTCGTGCCCCTCTTCTTCGTCATCATCCAGTGGCTCAGCGAGCTGGGGTCGCGGAGGTCGGCCCCCGCGGCGGGGCCCCCGCCCCCCGAAGCCGTCACGGAACCGGCAACCCCCGCCGGGGAGGACCAGGCATGAGCATCCGCGCGCTTTGCACCGCCGCCGCCCTGCTGGCCCTGCCCCTCGCGGGGTGCGTGGTCGGCCCGGACTATGAGAAGCCGTCGCCGCCGGTGCCGGAGGCGTGGAGCACCCCGCTGGCGGGCGGCGAGGCCGCCGGGGAGCCCGGCATCGCCGAGTGGTGGCGTGTGTTCGGCGACCCCACGCTGGACGCGCTCGTGGCGCGCGCCCTGGAGGGCAGCCTCGACCTGCGGATGGCGGAGGCGCGCATCCGCGAGTCCCGCGCCGCCGAGGAAATCTCCGGCGCGGACCTCTGGCCCGCCCTGAACGCCTCGGCGGGCTACAAGCGCCTGCAGAACAAGAAGGCGGCGTCCCCCGGCACCTCGTCCAGTTCGTCCACGGGCCTCTCCGCCCAGGGTGTCTCCCGGTCCTACACCCTCTCTTCCGGCGGCACCTCCGTCACCGTGGCGCCGGACCTCACCGGCGCGGGCAACTCCCGCGTCACGGTGAACCGGGGCCGGGCCGCGGCCGCGCCGTCGCGCAGGGACGACCTCTTTCAGGCGGGGTTCGACGCGCGCTGGGAGCTGGATGTCTTCGGCGGCACGCAGCGCGAAAGGGAGGCGGCCCGCGCGTCGCGCGAGGCGGCCGAGGAGGACCTCCGCGCGGTGCGGGTATCCCTCGCCGCCGAGGTCGCCCGCAATTACTTCACCCTGCGCGAGGCGCAGGCGAGCCTCGACATCGCGTCGCGGAACGCCGCCCTCCAGCGCGACAGCCTGGACCTCGTGCGCGCGCGCTTTGAGGCGGGCCTCACCAACGAGCTGGACATCCGCGCCGCCGAGGCCCAGCTCGCCGTCACCGAGTCCGCCCTGCCCGGCCACGCCGCCCGCGTGCAGTACGCCATCCACCGCCTCGGCGTGCTGATGGGCCGCGCGCCCGGCGCGCTCCAGGAGGAGCTGGCCCCCGCCGCCGACCTGCCCCCCGCGCCGCCCATGGTCCCCGTCGGCCTGCCCTCGGACCTGCTGCGCCGGCGGCCCGACGTGCGCGCCGCCGAGCGCGACCTCGCCGCCGCCACCGCCCGCATCGGCGTCGCCACGGCCGACCTCTTCCCCAAGTTCGCCCTCACGGGCGCGCTCTCCGGACAGGACGACGCCCTCTACGGCCTCAAGCGCGGCGCGAACCTCCTCTGGTCCGTCGGCCCGACGGTCCAGTGGCCCGTCTTCGACGCGGGCCGCATCCGCGCCAACATCCGCGTCCAGAACGCGCGGCAGGAGCAGGCGCTCGCGGCCTACGAGAAGGCCGTCCTGACGTCGCTGGAGGAGGCCGAAAACGCCCTCGTCGCCTACGCCCGCGAGCAGAACCGCCTCGCCTCGCTGGACCAGGCCGTGACCGCCGCGGGCGCGGCCCTCACCCTCGCCAAGGACCTCTACACCCAGGGGCTCACGGACTACCTGCGCGTCCTCGACGCCGAGCGCTCCGTCGCCTCCGCCGAGGCCCAGCGCGCCCAGAGCCGCGCCGCCGTCCTCACCAACCTCGCCGCCCTCTACAAGGCCCTCGGCGGCGGCTGGAACCCTGAAGAGGCGGAATCTGCGGCCGTTCCCGGCATCGAAGAGGCAAAGCCCGTCCCCGGGTCCTGACCCGGGGACACCCCGGGAAGACGCTCCCGCCCATCCTAGGGAAACGCGGGCTCCTCGTCGCGGTCGTCGAGGAAGTAGTTGTAGGGGCGGGCCTCCTGGCTCTGGAGGGCCTCGGCGACGTCGTAGGGGCTGAGGGCGGACAGCAGCCGGTCGTGCATGGTGTTGTCGGAGACCATGCGGGCGAGGCTGGACATGACCTCAAGGTGGCGGTTGGCCATGCCGGGCGGGGTGACGAGGAGGACGAGCACGCGGACGGGCTCGCCGCCGTCGTCGAAGGGGACGCCGTTTCGGCTGACGGCAAGGACGCCGGAGATGCGGCGGCCGCGCTTGAGGGTGCCGTGGGGCACGGCGACGCCGCGGCCGATGTTGGTGGAGGATTCGGCCTCGCGCCGCAGGACGCTTTCCTCCAGTGCGGCGCGGTCGGCACCGGACAGATGGTGGGTGAAGGCGTAGCGCTCGACGAGGTTTCGGAGGGCCTCGTCGCGGGTTTCGGCCTCGAAGGGCACGGCGATGTGCTCCTCCTGGAGGAAGTCCATGATGCGGCGGCGGTCGCGGCCGGCCTCGCCGGAGCGGCGCAGGGCGTGCCAGGTGAACAGAGGGCCGAGGATCTCGTTGACCGTGATGGCGCCAAGGAGCATGGTGCCGATGACGGAGATGGTGTGTTCCGGAATGTTGGGGTTGGCCTCCAAAAGGACGACGAGGCCGATGGCGATGCCGGTCTGGGGGGCGAGGGCGAGGCCGACGTGGTGGTTCATGCGCGCGGGCATGCGGGCCACCCAGCCGCCGGCGAGGGCGCCGAGGTATTTCCCCGCGAAGCGGGCCACGAGGAAGACCGCGCAGAGGATGCCGGCCTCGGCGACGGCGTCGAGGTGGAGCGAGGCGCCGGCGGCGGTGAAGAAGCCGACGTAGAGGAGGGGCTCCAGGGGCTCGAGGGCCTCGGCGTGGCGGGTGCCGCTTTCGGAGGCGTTGGTGAGGAAGACGCCGTAAAACATGCAGGACAGCAGGAAGTTTACGCCGAGGAAGTCGGAGATGCCGACGGTGAACAGGACCATGACGAGGACGAGACTGAAGCGGTGGAACCGCGCGCGGTGGATGAGGTAGCCCGTGGCGCGGCCCATGACGAGGCCCAGGGCGAGGGAGAGCAGCACCTGCGACCCCGCGCGCAGGACGATCCACAGCGGCCCGAGGCGCTGCCCCTCGCCGGAGTAGGCGTAGTCCATGATCCGGTAGGCCAGCGCGAAGACGAGCATGCACAGGAGGATGTCCACGGCGACGACGGAGAGCAGCGTCTTGACGAAGAGGCCCTTGGCGCGCATTTCGCGGACCAGGGTGATGGTGGTGGCGGGCGAGGTGGCCACGGAGATGGCGCCGAGCACGAGGGCCGTGGGCCAGTCCACGCCGACCCAGCGCGCGGCGAGGGTCACGAGGGCCATGGACGCGGCGGACTCGCCCAGCGCCACGGCGCCCACGCGGCCCAGGGCGTTGTGGAGCCGCCGGTAGCACAGGTGGCTGCCCGCGGACACGGCCAGCACCCCGAGGGCGACCTCCGTGACGGGCTTGAGGCTCGCGGCGATGTTCACCTCTCCGAAGAGGTTGAGCGCCGCCGGGCCGATGAGCAGCCCCGCGGCCGTGTAGCCGAGCTCCTGGGGCAGGCGGGCCAGGCGCGCCAGCCAGCCGCCCAGCATGCCGGCGATGAGCACCGCCGACAGGAAGAACAGGGCGTTTTGTTCGCCGTCAAAGATCATCCGGCTCTCCGCGCGGTCCGCGCCGCGCCCCGGAGGGCGTCAGGCGCGGTCCGGCGCCAGGTACGAGGTCGCGATGAGGGACTGGTAGTCGTCCACCTGCCCGTGGTCGAGGCAGCACTCGATGATGGTGCGCCCGAGGGGGTGCAGGTCCTCGTGCAGGAACTCGCGCAGGTGCTTGTGGAAGAACTCCGTGAGGACCTCCGCGCCCTCGTCGTAGGCCTCGTCGCCCACCTCGGGCTGCGTGTTGACCTGGAGCAGCCACCGGGGCAGCGCGTTGCCCTCCACCGTCAGGTGGTGCAGCGCGTGGCCCAGCAGGGCGCAGCGCGCCGGGCGTATCTGGTCCGGCTTGAACTTGGCCACGCCGCGGCGGGCCAGGTACTCGCGGGTGATCCACTGGGGCATGAAGCCCATCTCCCACGCGCCGACATGCTGGTTCGGCGTGAGGATGTGCACCACCTTGGGCGTGGCGACGATCTGGTTCAGCAGCAGGTTCGCGTGGTCCACCTTGCGCCCCGTGGCGAAGGGCCAGTAGGAGCCCACACCCTCGCTGGTCATGCCCTCGGTGTCCGTGATGCTGGGGTTGGCGAAGCCGCGCGGGGCCACGAGCCGCCACAGCCACGACAGCGCCGGGGGCAGCAGGTGGAAGAGCCCGATGATGCCGTACGAGGGGCGCTCGGCGGTGCAGGGGGGCGTGCGCACGCCCAGGCTCCGCACGTCCACGGCCACCGGCGTGTCTATGATGCCGGGGAAGCTCCGCCGCGGCACGATCACGCGCGGGTTGGGGCAGGGCTTCCCGGGGGCGTCCTGGATGTGCTCCCAAATCAGGGCGCGGCCCTGGGGCACGGCGTCCACATTGAGGAACAGCAGTGGCTCCGGCGGCTCCGCCGTCAGGCGCTCGAAATGCGGGTCCGTGCCGTAGTGGGTGATGTGGTTGACGCGGACGAACCAGGCGTTCTCTGCGTCGGCGACCGTCAGTTTGCCGTCGCCGCGCTGGATCGAGGGGTGGCACAGGGCCATGTCGTCCGTGACGGGGCGCAGCTCGCAGCCCCGGGGGATCTCAATGAAGCGGCGCTCGCCCGTGACGGTGTTGGTGCCGAGCAGGAGGCGGCCGTCGGCCTCACGGTGGGCGACCTCGAGCATCTCGGACTTGCCGCCACCGCTGGCGCCCTCGTGCATGATTGTCAGGGTGTTGTCGTAGGGGGTGACCACCTGCACCGTGGAGCAGTGGGCGGTGACCCAGCCCTCGCGCTCGCCGAGGGCGAGCAGGCTGCCGTAGACGCCCTTCTTCGCGCTGGGACCGGGGTACAGGTTGTACGCGAAGATCTCGTGGAGGTCGCCGGAGCGCTTGTGCACGACCACCTGGCGCCCGTCGAAATGGGTGTGGCGGAAGGGGGGCGCGACGTAGATCACCAGCTTCGGGGCGAAGCGCTTGGGCAGCGCGTCCAGCGAAAGAATTCCCTGAAGCAGCGACAGGCCGAAGGCGAAGAATCCGGCGTTGGCCGGGGCGATGACCATGGCGTCCGCGCCCATCTTGCGCTGGCCCGCGACAAAGCCGAACACGGCCAGCTCGCGCCCCTTGAGCCATTCCAGAGTGGCCGTCCGCAGCTCCTCGAAGTCGCCGCCGAACCGCTCGCTGTAGGTCGGCTTGTCCGACGGCTCCCCGTCGCCGATGAACATGCAGTCCGGATCCCGGCGCCGCATGTAGGGGTCCAGATAGTTGGCGCACACGCCGTTGCGCACGCGGGCGACCTGGGCCTCCACGACATAGCCCTTTCCGGGCACGTCGTAGCCGACCTCGAAGGCGTCGCTTCCGGGGCCGCCGCAGGCCAAGTCTATCAGTTCGGCGGTCTGCTGGGCGACAATCACGTTCGGGCTTGCCTGCAACACGTCCCGGGCGTCGGCGGGCGGATTCAGTTTCTGCCACATGATACAGTTTCTCCTTGTCGTCCTGCGCTGCGTTTGGAGGCTAAACCCGGTTCCCGGGGAAAATGTTCCCCGGTTTGCGGGGACGGCGCGCCCTGGCGGGGCCTTTGCGGGCACGTGTTGGAGCCTTAATATACACCAAACGGCCACCCTGTTTCCCGGTTAAGCCCCTGCGAAGGGTCACTGGTCGAACTTGGGCCGGTAGCCGTCCTCTGCGTAGGGGTCGCGGTAATACCCCCGTGCATTGTAAATCTGCACCACCCGGAGCAGCTCCGAGAGGTTGACGGTCCAGTCTGCGGGGGCGTAGTCCGCGTCGTGGGGGGCGCACTCCGTGCCGCCCGCCGTGCCCGGCTGGAAGCCGTCCTCCGTGCCCGCGCCGCAGGACAGGCCGCCGGAGTTGTAGAACTGTACCACGCGCAGCAGCTCTCCCACGGCGATGAGGCTGTCCTGGTTCGTGTCCGCCGTGTGGGGCATGGCGTAGTCCGGGTCCAGAACCCCGCAGGAAGGCAGACCGTCGAGGTTGGACGGCTCAAAACCGGCGGGGATGCCGCCGCCGCGGGAAAGGCCCGCCACAGCGTTTGCGGCGAAGAGGTTGAGCCAGGTGATGCGGAGGACGCCGTCAAACATCATCTCGATCTGGAAGCTGTGGGAGTTTTCCGGCGGGTACTGGAGGGAGGAGTCGAAGGAGGGCACGTCCTCCCAGGTGACCACCACGCGGTCGGCCAGCTGCGCCCAGCTCACGCGGCCGCGCGCGAGGGGGTTGAGGTCCGTCAGGAAGGGCGCGATCCGGGGAAACGTGAAATGGGTGGCCAGATCGGGCTCGAAGGCGATGTCCCCATTGTTGAACGTGATGTAGCCGTTGCTTCCGATGAAAAAGCGCGTGTAGTTCGCGCCGAAGAACGGTACCGCTGCGCCGCCGGCCAGGTCAACTTGGACAAACGTCTCATCGGCGAGCGTGACCGCCGTCGCGGACGACGGATCCGTGCCGAAATGGGCCGCGGGCTCCAGGCAGGCGGCGTACCCGTTTGGATTGTCGTCGGGGAACAGGGTGAGCATGTGCCCGGCAATGTCCACCGTGTTCGCCGAGTCGAACACCTCGGTCAGGTAGTCGGGGATGAACAGGGTCGTGAAGGTGTGGCACGCGCCGCCGTTGTCGGAGGTGCCGGTGTTGCCCGCGATGTCCTCGGCGGACAGCGTGAAGAAGTACTCCGTTTCCGGGGTGAGGAAGTTTAGGGTGATCTCGTGGGCCGTGCCCCGCGGGCCCGAGGCCGCTCCGGTGAGGTTCCCGCAGGAGGTTCCATAGAGAACCAGGGGCGTGGCCGCCTTGTCCGTCGTGAAGCGGATCGTCGCCTGGGTGCCGCCGACATACGGAACGCTGATCCCCGAGATGACCGGGGGAACACAGTCCACCGAGGCCTCCGCCGTCACCGCCACATCCACGTTGCCCGCCCCGTCGTCCGCGTCCACATACAGGGCGTCCAGCAGCTCGCCGTGGGCCGCCTGCAGGATGCCGTCGCCCGGCACGGGCGCGCCGGGGACCAGCGGGATGGTTCCGGAAAACTCGCCGCCCGTCCCCTGAACTTCCTGCAGCGCGACCGTCTCCCCATCGCCCCCGGCGGCGGACAGCAATACGGACAGCGCGCCCGCCCCCGCAGTGTTCCCGTCCGCGACGCGGACCTCCACAACGTCCTCGCAGCCGAAATGGGGGCGCGAGAAGGCCACGCTCCCCGCCGGGTCCACGAGGGGGGGGATGGCCGCCGCGACAACGGAGATGCTGGTGCAGTCCTCGCCGCGGCCGCCGGTGTCGGTGAGGGTGTTGCTGTAGAAGCACCCCTCCGCCGTGTCGTACAGGAAATCCGTGGCTCCCCGGACCAGAATGCCCTCCAGTAGGCCCGTGTCCTGGTTGATCACCGGCGACCCTGAATTGCCGCCGTAGGTGTCCAGATTGGCCACGAAATAGGTCGGCTGGAGGGAGCGCACCACAGTGGTCGGGCCGAAGGCAATCTTCATGGGAAGGCCCGACGGATGGCCGATGACGCCCACGCGGTCGCCCACAGCAATGGTCCCGGTCCGCCGGATGGCGAAGGGCTGCGTGCCCGGCGCCGTGACCGGACGGTCCACCCGGACGACATAGTGGTCGTTGTTCCCCGAGGGGGCGTAGGAGACGGTCTCCACCCAGCGGTAGACCCGGTCGGCGTCAAAGGCGAGCCGGGGGGTCGTCGCGTCCAGCATCTCCCACCCAAAGACGAAGCAGGTGCCTGTGCTCATGCTGCAATGGCCCGCCGTGGCGATGAGGTCGGGCCCCACGAGGAACCCCGTGCAGTAGGCCGCCGTCGGCTGGTCGCCGAAGGGCTCCTCCGGGCACGCGGGATAACCGCCCTTGATGTAGGCCGACGGCGTCAGGACATAACTGCCGTCCGGCTGCACAACCAGTTTGGAACTCTGGATGACGGCGCAGGTGGAGGCCGCCCAGGTCCTTATCAGCGGGTCGCTCTCCTGGTAAACGTCTATCCGGTCGTCCGTGCCGTAGACGACCTTCGGCTGCGGCCGGGGCGGGGAGGGCACCCACGGCACGTCGCTGATCTCGGTGCAGGTCGGCTTCTCCCCGGGGAGTTCCTGGGCGGACATGGGGGGGATCGCGCACAATGCGGCCAGCAACGCCGCCGCAAGCGCCCGGCCGGGCGTCCTATGGATTCCGCGCAGCATCTTTTCCGTCAGCTCCTTGCCGCTTAAACGGCCCTGTCCCCCTTCCAAAAGTCTACCATACCGGAGGGGTCACGCCCCCGGCCCGGTGTTCTTGGTCTTGAGGCGGGCGCTCAGCGTCCGGATGATGTTCAGCAGGATCTGGATGGCCACCCGCTTCGACAGCAGGTTCTGGAAGGTGCTCTCGGTCAGCACGAACAGCACGCCGTCCTCCTCCGCCTTCACGGTGGCCGAGCGCGGCTCCCGGTTCACCAGGGCCATCTCGCCGAACATCTGCCCGGGGTGCAGGGTGGCGATCAGGCGGTCCCCGTCGTACACCCCCATCTTCCCCACCAGCACCACGTACATCTGGCTGCCGGTGGTGCCCTTGAAGAAGATCACCTCGCCCTTCAGGGCGCGCACCGTCATCCCCTTGGAGAAGATCTTCTCCACATCCTCCCGGGAGAGTCCGTTGAAAAGGTCCACCCTTTTCACCAGCAGGTCCAGCTTGGAGGGGTCAAGATGCATGGCGCGCACCTCCCGGGCCGCGGTGCGGCCGCGTTTTTCCCAAGTATAACACGCATGGCGCGCGTTTTCCGTTCCCCGTCCCCGGAAGTTTTGCCGGCGCAGCCCGTGGAACGGGCCGTTTATTGCATTGCGCCGGGGGGCGTGGTAGAGTTAACAGGTCACAGTGTTTCCGCCGTTACCGCCCAGCATGGCGCCGGGCGTTTTCTTTTTTCGGATTTCCGCGGCGGGGACCGGAGGTTTTTCCGCATGCCGACATACACCTACAAGTGCAAAAAGTGCGGCGCCGAACAGGACGTCTTCCACGCCATGTCCGCCAAGCCCAAGGTGGCCTGCGCGGCCTGCGGCGGCGCGTGCGTGAAGCAATTGGGCACGGGCGCGGGCATCATCTTCAAGGGCAGCGGCTTTTATGAGACGGACTACAAGAAGAAGTCCGGCGGCGGCCCGGTGAAGGAGGGGACGGCGAGGGAATCGGCCGCGAAAACCGACGGCGCGAAGGCGTCCCCCGCCCCGGCGGCCAAAGACTCCGGGGGAGGCGGCAAGAAGAAGGACTGACGGGCGGGCTGGGTCCGCACCGGCGGAAAGGCGACAGGATGAGCAATCTCTCGATCAAGGCGCTCACGGAAGCCCATGTGATGAACACCTACGGCCGGCTGCCGATCGCCATCGTGCGCGGCGAGGGCGCGCGCCTGTGGGACGCCGACGGCCGGGAGTACCTGGACTTTTTCGCGGGCATCGCCGTGTGCAACCTGGGCCACTGCCATCCGAAGGTGACGGAGGCCGTGTGCCGCCAGGCCGCCACGCTGGTCCACGTCTCCAACCTCTACCACATTGAGACGCAGGCGGAGCTGGCGAAGCGCCTCGCGGCGAACAGCTTCGCCGACCGCTGGTTCTTCTGCAACGGCGGCGCCGAGGCGAACGAGGCGGCCATCAAGCTGGCCCGGCGCTACTGGGCCGTCGCCCAGGGCACACCGCGGCCCGGCGTGGTGACGGCGAACCACTCGTTTCACGGGCGGACCCTGTGCACCCTCACGGCGACGGGCCAGCCGAAGTACCAGGAGGGCTTCGAGCCGCTGGTGCCCGGGTTCACCTACGTGGACTACGACGACCTGGACGCGCTGGAGGCGGCGCTGAACCCCTCGGTGGGGCTGGTGCTGCTGGAGCCGGTGCAGGGCGAGGGCGGCGTGCGCGTGCCGTCGCCGGACTACCTGCGCGGCGTGCGTGCGCTGTGCGACAAGCACAACGTCCTGCTGGCCCTCGACGAGGTGCAGACGGGCCTTGGCCGCACGGGCCGCCTCTTCTGCCACGAGCACAGCGGGATCACGCCGGACATCATGACCCTGGCCAAGGGCCTCGGCAACGGCGTGCCCATCGGCGCCATGGGCTGCACGGAAAAGGTGTCCGCGGGCTTCGCCCCCGGCAGCCACGCCTGTACCTTCGGCGGCAACCCCCTGAGCGCGGCGGCGGGCGTGGCCACGATGGACGCCCTGACCGAGCCCGGCTTCATCGAGACCGCCGCCCGGCGCGGCGACTATCTGCACGCGGCGCTCCGGGAGCTGGCGGCGCGCCACCCCGGCGTGCGCGAGGTGCGCGGCATGGGCCTCATGGCGGGCGTCGAGTGCGCCGACGCCGTGGGGCCGCTGGTTGAGGCGATGCGCGATGCGGGCGTCATCTGCGGGCCTGCGGGCCCCAACGTGCTGCGGTTCCTGCCCCCGCTGGTGGTCACGGAGGTGGACATTGACACGGTCACGGCGGCGCTGGACCGGTGTCTGGGAGACCTGGGATGGTAAAAGACTTTCTTTCCCTCGCGGACTACACGGGCGACGAGATTCTGGCGTTTCTGGACTTCGCCGACCGGCTGAAGGCCGAGGTGCGCGCGGGCACGCCGCACCCCCTGCTCCAGGGCAAGACCCTGGCGCTCATCTTCGAGAAGCCCAGCCTGCGCACGCGGCTCACCTTCCAGATCGGCATGTTCCAGCTCGGCGGCCACACGGTCCTCATTGACGACATCCTCGGCCGCCGCGAGTCGGTGCCCGACGTGGCCCGCAACCTGGAGCGCTGGGTGGACGGCATCATGGCCCGGACCTACCGCCACGCCCACGTCGTGGAGCTGGCGCGCTGCGCCCGCATCCCCGTGATCAACGCCCTCACGGACCTGCTGCACCCCTGCCAGATCCTGGCGGACGTGCAGACCCTGCGCGAGCACAAGGGACGCGATCTCGGCAGCCTCAAGGTCGCCTTTGTCGGCGACGGCAACAACGTCTTCCACTCCTGGGCCAACTTCGCCGCCCGGGTGCCCCTCAACCTGACCCTCGTGTGCCCTCCGGGCTACGAGGGCGACGCGGAGATCACCGAACGCGTCCGCCGCGAGGCGAAGGGCGACTTTGTCATCACCCACGACGTGGAGGCGGGCCTGCGCGATGCCGACGCGGTCTACACGGACGTGTGGGCCAGCATGGGGCAGGAGGAGGAGGCCGAAACCCGCGAGCGCGCCTTCGCCCCCTACCAGGTGAACGCCGCGCTCATGGCGTTGGCGAAACCCGGCGCGCTGTTCATGCACTGCCTGCCCGCCCACCGGGGGCTTGAGGTGACCGATGACGTCATCGACGGGCCCCAGTCTGTCGTCTTCGACGAGGCCGAAAACCGGCTGCACGCCCAGAAGGCCGTGCTCGCCACCCTGCTCGGCGGCCCGAGGAACTAGAACCCGGCGGCCCCGCGGCCGCCACAGCCCAAAAGGACACCTGACATGAGCGACAAGGTCAACAAGATCGTGCTGGCGTATTCCGGGGGGCTCGACACCTCCGTCATCCTGAAATGGCTCAAGGAGACCTACAAGGCCGACGTGGTCGCCTACATCGCCGATGTGGGCCAGGGCGAGGAGCTGGAGGAGGCCCGTGTGAAGGCCATGAAGACCGGCGCCTGCGAGGCCGTGGTCCTCGACCTCAAGGAGGAGTTCACCCGCGACTTCGTGTTCCCCGCCATGCGTGCCAACGCGATCTACGAGGGCTCCTACCTCCTGGGCACCAGCGTGGCCCGGCCCATCATCGCCAAGGGCCAGATCGAGGTCATGCGCCAGACCGGCGGCGACGCCGTCGCCCACGGCGCCACGGGCAAGGGCAACGACCAGGTCCGCTTTGAGATGACCTGCATGGCCATGGAGCCCGGCGTTAAAATCATCGCGCCCTGGCGCGACCCGCAGTGGACCCTGAACACCCGCGAGAAGATGGTGGCCTACGCGAAGGAGCACGGCATCCCCGTACCCGTCACGGCGAAGAAGCCCTACTCCTCCGACCGCAACCTCCTGCACATCTCGTTCGAGGGCGGCATCTTGGAGGATCCGTGGAACGCGCCGCCGGACGACATGTTCGTCCTGAGCGTCTCCCCCATGCAGGCCCCCGACACGCCCACCTTTGTCGAGGTGGACTTCGAGGCCGGATGGCCCGTCGCCGTGGACGGCGAGCGCCTGAGCCCCGCCGCGCTGCTGGCGAAGCTGAACGCCCTGGGCGGCGCGAACGGCGTCGGCCGGGTGGACCTGGTCGAGAACCGCTTCGTGGGCATGAAGTCCCGCGGCGTGTACGAGACCCCGGGCGGCACGATCCTCTACGCCGCGCACCGGGCGGTGGAGTCGCTCACCATGGACCGCGAGGTCATGCTCCAGCGCGACCAGTTGTCCCCCAAGATCGCCCAGCTTATTTACAACGGTTTCTGGTATTCGCCGGAAATGGAGGCCCTGACGGCCTTTGTGGACAAGAGCCAGGAGAACGTCACGGGCACCGCGCGCGTCCGCCTGTACAAGGGCAATTGCGACATCGTGGGACGTCGCGCCGAGAAGACCCTCTACGACCCCCAGATCAGCACCTTCGAGGAGGACGAGGGGGCGTACAACCAGTCCGACGCCACCGGATTCATCCGGCTGAACGCCCTGCGGCTCCGCGTGCGGAACCGCGCCGGCTTCTTTAAGGGCTGATTTCCCACAGCTCCTTTATTGGCAAAGACTTGCGCGGAGGCATCCTGCCGGATGCCTCCGCGTTTTCGTCTTGCAGCCGGACAGATACGACCCCGTTTCCCGCCCTCACCTTCAGGCAAGTGAAAAAAGGTGTTGACAGCGGGGCTGGAACCTGCTAGTCTGGTGGGCAGGCAGATGGTAGAACCACCTTCGACGGGGTGGTTCCGTGTGCGCATCCCGCGCACGAAGCAGGTGACATGCAGGTTCATCGGTGTCGTAATCTCTTGGAGTGTCTCGCAATGCAGGCGGGGAGTCCCTCGGGGCGTCCCGTGCGCCGTGCGTCTTTAACCCCTTTTCCCAACCCCATGAAGGAATCCTACCCATGAAACACGCAAGAACTTTGTGCGCCCTTGCGGCCGTCTTCGCGGTGCTCGTCGGAGTGCCGTGGGCGGCCTCAGCCACGGTGTACGTGGATCCGACGGCGCCGGGCCCCAACGACGGCACGTCGTGGTCGCAGGCGTTCACCACGCTGCAGCCCGCCATTGACGCCGCGTGGGCGGCCGGCGGCGACGAGGTGTGGGTGGCGGGCGGCCCGGCCGGCAGCCCGGTGGTGTACGGCGAGGCGCGCACCGAGGCGTGGGGTTCCGCGTCCGTGACGGGCTCGCTGGTCATGAAGGACAATGTCCACATGTACGGTGGATTCGAGGGATACCGCGGCGGCGCGGGCGCGCAGGAAACCGCGCTGTCCCAGCGGGCTCTGGCCCTGAACCTTGCCGTCATCAACGGCGCGACCGCCCGCGGCGGCAGTGCCGCCTATCACGTGGTGGTGTTCGGCCGTTCGGCGGCCCCGACCGTCAACGCGATCCTCGACGGCTTCCACATCACGGGCGGCAACGCTTCCGGCGAGCCGGGCGACTACCACACCTGGCGCGGTGGCGGCATCTACAACTGGGGTTCCGCCCCGGTCATCGCCAACTGCGTCATTTACGGCAACAGCGCCGAAGTCAGCGGCGGCGGCGTCGCCAATGTCAGCGGTGTGGTCGGTCCGGCGGACGCCGTTCTCACCAACTGCGTGATCGCCGATAACACGGCGAACCGCGGAGCGGACACGGCGGGCAACCCGATCCGCGGCGGCGGCGGCGTGTTCAACGATGTGGCCGACCCGGTGATCCGCCACGCGACCATCGCTGGCAACACCATCGGCAATGCGGGCTACACGCTTTTCGGCGCGAACAGCGGCGGCATGTACAACTGGGAGTCCTCGCCGGTCATTGACTCCTCCATCATCAAGCAGAACACGGTCGGCAACCTCCAGGACGACATTCTTTTCGGCTCACTCGAGGTGTCGGTTGTCTCCTACACCAACGTGGGCTACGCCTATCCCGTCTACCAGCCCGACGGCAGCTGGACGGTCACCGGCGGCGCGGTCCCCGCAGGCCCGGGCAACATCAACCAGGCCCCCAATTTCAGCGGTGCGTACCCCTTCCCCTACCAGGCGGAAGTGGCCCCCTGCGTGGACGCCGGCAATCCGGCGAGTCCTGTGGCCCTCGATGCCCGCACGGCAAACCGTCCGCTCGGCGCCGCGATTGACATGGGCGCGTACGAGTACAGCGCAAACGGACCGGCTGCGGTCTGCCAGGCCGCCACAGTCACCCTGGACGCGGCGGGCAACGGCACGCTGACGGCCTCCGCGATTGACGGCGGCAGCTCCGCCGAAGCCGGCACCCACACGCTCGTGGCCGACCAGACGGCCTTCGGCTGCGCCGATGTCGGCACGCCCTCCGTTTCCCTGACGGTCACCGACAAGCTCGGCCGCACGGCGAGCTGCAACGCCACCGTCACGGTCGAGGACGTCACCGTCCCGGTCATCACGCAGTGCGCCGCCGACCAGGGCGTGCCGGTGGACGCCTCGTGCGAGGGGACCATCCCGGACATGACAGCCAACGTTATTGCCACCGACGCGTGCGGCATCGCGTCCGTCACGCAGAACCCGACCGCCGGCTCCACCTTCACGGGTTCCGCGCTGGTCACCTTCACGGTGACAGACAACAACAGCAACACGGAAACCTGCACGGCGACCGTGACGGGGCTGGACAGTGACCCGCCGGTCATCACGACCTGCGCGGGCGACCAGACGCTTGCAGTCAACGCGAGCTGCCAGGCGGCGATTCCGGACCTGACGGGCGCGGTCGTGTACACGGACGTGTGCGCGGTCACGGTCACGCAGGATCCGGCGGCGGGCACGCTGGTCGGCCTGGGCGACACGGTGGTCACGCTGCGCGCGGAGGACGCCTCCGGCAACTTCGACGAGTGCACCGCCACCGTCACGGTGGAGGACACGGCCGACCCGGTGATCACGTCCTGCGCGGCGGACCAGAACATCGCCGCGGACGCGACCTGCCAGGCGGCGATCCCCGACCTCACGGGCGCTGTGGCCTACACCGACGACTGCGCGGTCACGGTCACGCAGCTTCCGGCGGCGGGCACGCTCGTCGGCCTGGGCGACACGGTGGTCACGCTGCGCGCCGAGGACGCCTCCGGGAACTTCGCCGAATGCACCGCCACCGTTACGGTGACCGACGCCGCCCCGGCGGCCCCGGCGCTGCTGGCGGTGGCCCCCGACACGGGCGTGGCCGGCGACTTCATCACCAACGCGGCGGACATCACGCTGCAGGGCACGGTCGGATCCGCCGTCCCGGGCACGGTGCTTAACGTGCGCCTGGCCCCGGTTTCGGGTGTCCTGCCGGCCGTCTTTGCGGCCCAGTATGAGGACATCCCGACGCTTGGCGGCGCCTTTGCGGTGCCGATCAACGGCGTCGCCGCGATGACCTACTACATGGTCTTCCAGACCGAGAACAACTGCGGCACCCTGAGCGCCTGGTCCTCCGAGCACACGGTGATTGTGGACCGGACCGCCCCGACGATCACGACCTGCCCCGCTGACCGTGACGTCACGGCGGACACGTCCTGCCAGGGCGCGATTCCGGACCTGACCGGCGACCTGGTGGCGACGGACAACGTGGCCGGCACGCTGGCGGTTAGCCAGAGCCCGGTCGCGGGCACGCTGGCCGGCCTGGGCGCCACCACGGTCACCATGACCGTCGAGGACCTGGCGGGCAATACGAGCACCTGCGACGTGGTCGTGACCGTCGTGGACACGCCCCCGGCGGCCCCGGTGCTGGTCCAGATGATTCCGGACACCGGCGCAGCCGGCGACTTCATCACCAGCGCGACGGACTTTCAGCTCCAGGGCACGGTCGGATCGGCCGTCGCCGGCACCCTGCTGAACGTGCGCCTGCACCTGGTGACGGGCCTGCTGCCGGCCGTCTACGCCGCGCAGTACGAGGACGTTCCCACGGCGGGCGGCCTCTTTGCCGTGCCGCTGACGGGTGTGGCGCCCGGGACCTACTACCTGGTCTTCCAGACCGAGAACAACTGCGGCACGCTGAGCGCCTGGTCCTCCGAGCACACGGTGGTTGTGGACACGGCGGTGCCGGTGATCACGGCCTGCGCGCCGGACCGCCAGGTCGCCGCGGACGGCACCTGCCAGGGTGCGGTTCCCGACCTGACGGGCGACGTGGCCGCCACGGACAACGTGCCCGGCACGCTGGCCGTGACGCAGAGCCCGGTCGCGGGCACGACGGTTCCGATGGGCGACACGACGGTGACGCTCACGGTGACCGATCTCGCCGGCAACACGAGCACCTGTGACACGACCGTGACGGTCGCCGACCTCACCGGCCCGGCCTTCACGGCCTGCGCGCCCGACCGCGCGCTGGCCCCCGGCCCCGGTTGCACGGGCACCGTGCCCGACATGCTGGCCGAGGTCACCGCCACGGATGTTTGCGGCACGGTCGTTGACATCGTCCAGAGCCCGGCTGCGGGCGAGCCCTTCACCGGCGCGGTCACGGTGGTCTTCACGGCCACGGACGACTCCGGCAACACCGGCACCTGCGAGACCCTCGTGAGCCTGGTGGACACCGAGAACCCGGTGGCGGTCTGCCAGAACATCACTGTGGACCCGGCCGACGGCACCGTGACGGGCGCCGACATTGACGGCGGCAGCACGGACAACTGCATCGTGCAGGAGCTGCTGGTGGACGGCGCGGCCTCGGTGACCTTCACCTGCGCCGACCTCGGCGACAACACCGTCACCCTGACTGTGCGCGACGCCAACGGCAACGAGGACACCTGCACCGCCACCGTCACCGTGGCCGACACGACCGACCCGGTCATCGTCCTCAACGGCGACGCCAGCGTGGTGCTGGACAACGGTGAGACCTACACCGAGCTGGGCGCCACCGCCACCGATGCGTGCGACGGCGACCTGACCGGCATCCTGCTCATTGGCGGCGACACGGTCAACGACCGCGCCCCCGGCGTCTACACGGTGACCTACACGGTGTCCGACGCCGCGGGCAACGAGGCGGTCGCCACCCGCACCGTCACCGTCCAGCGCGTGGCCTGCGCCCTCGTGGTCGAGGCCGCCGCCACGGACATTGACGCCACCCCGGGCGACACGGTCACCCTGGAAGTCAGTCTCGGCGCCGGCAACTGCGCCATCGGCGACATCCACTACGACTGGAAGAAGGACGACGGCACCAAGGCCCTCGTCTCCCTGCCCGGCGCGGCGGATGATCCGGTCCTGACCCTTACGGACGTCACCGTGACCGACTCCGGCGTCTACGTGTGCGAGGTCTCCGACGACATGTACGCCGTGCAGTCGCCCGAGATCCACCTCACGGTGGCGGCCGGCGTGCCGGCCGCGGGCGGCCTGGGCCTGGCCCTGGCGGCCCTGGCTGCGGCCCTGACCGGCGCCGGCGCCCTGCGCCGCCGCAAGTAGCCCCCACTCCGACCGTTTCGGCGGCCGCCGGGATCCCCCGGCGGCCGCCTTCTTGTTCTGCGCGCGTGCGGCATCCCCCGCCGCGTATTGACTTCCGGCGACGCCGCAACGCATGCTCAGGGGTGTCCCGACAACCGGAAAGGAAACCGACACCATGCGCCACGCACTTCCCGCCCTGCTTCTCCTTTCCGCCCTGTGCGCCGTCTGCTCCGCGGCGTCGGGCGCGGACGCGGACGCGGTCCTCCTGAACGCGGGCACATACCAGTTGAGGCTGGGCGCGGACGGAACACCCGCCGCGCTCGTGAGTCCGGCGTCCGGCAATGTGCTGGACCCGGCCTCCCGCGCCCCCTTCCTCTCGGCGCGGATCGGGGGTACGGACACGCCCGCAACGGCGGTCTCCGGCGACGGCGGCCGGATCACCGCGCGCTTCGGCGCGGACGGGCCGGAGGCGGTGGTGGAGGCGTCCCCCATGGACGGCGGACTCGTCTTCACCGTGCTGTCCGCCGACGCGCGGATCGAGGCGCTCACGTTCCTTAATTTGGCCACCACCCTCTCGGGCACCCTGGAGGACCCGTTTGTCGTGGCACTCCTCGCGCGTAACCTGCAAACCAAGGTGGAGGGCATCCCCGGCCCGATGAAGACGCTCAAGGCGGAGTGCTTCAGCCGCTTCGGCATCGCGGGCGCGTCGGCCGCCCTCGTCGGCGGCCCGCCCGACCGCCTGCGCGGCACGCTGAAGGACGCCCTCGCGGACGCGAAGGACCTGCCGCAGCCGCCCCCCGGGGTGACGCCCGTGGGCGGGCCCTGGGCCCTGGACGCCGAGGT